>JAFDFH010000009.1 GCA_019309945.1 Deltaproteobacteria bacterium | reverse complement strand
ACCCATATCCTGGTTATCCCGAAATAGTTGAACCTGATACAGGATACGGTCTACAAGTGTTGTTTTGCCATGATCCACATGGGCAATGATGGCTATATTTCTAATCTCTGTCATGATAGTCGTTTCATAAATGGGTGCAAAAATAGGTTAAAGTTATAAGACTCTGATATAACTAATTGAAAATTAACGAAAAGTATGAAATTTCTTTAGAAAACATGAAGGTTATGAAGAAGGAAATACCGGAAGGTCTTCATTCTTGACGAAAGTGAAGAATGAAGACCTGATCCTTTTGTTTTCACAACTCAACTTGCCAATGGACGAATCAAACTTGTGAGAAATCCTGGTTAGTGTCCGTCCAGAAACGAGGATTTTTGTTCGAGATCTTAGAAGTTCGCCGCCATTGCTTTGGCCTGCTCCCTGGCTGCTTCCATGATCTTTTTTTTATCTTCAGGAGATACCAGGGTTGGTTCGACAAGTAGAGTCTGAAAGTCCCTGAAACCGATGAATCCGAGAATATGCTCGAGATAAGCTTTTTGCATGTCATAGCTCTCAGAACCGGTGCCGGAACCATATGCGCCACCACGAGCATAAATAATGGCAAGGGGTTTGTCGGTTACCAGGCCCTTGTATCCTTCTTCAGGGCTGAAGCTGAAGGTGTACCCCGGCTGAACGATCACATCAATATAGTGCTTTAGCTTGTAAGGGATGCCGAAATTCCACATGGGCAGCGAAAAAAGATATTTGTCCGCCTTGGTAAATTGCCCGATGACATCCTCCACACCTTTCCAGGCCTGCCGCTGTTCATCTGTATGCTCCAGACCGTGCAGGATGACATATTTTGCGTCAATTACATGCCCATCGAACTCAGGAAGGTGAGTTGTCCAAAGATCGAGAGTTTCAACCACATCCTCAGGGTGCGTGCGTTCATATTCGCCAACAAAAGTTTTGGCAGCTTCAATTGAAGCAGACCTTTCCTTGCGTGGAGAGGTTTCAATATGGAGTAAACGTGCCATTTCAGACCTCCTGTGTTGGGGGTTGCGGATTAATATGGTTGTAAAAAAGCAGTCGAATTCTACAACCAGTTTTTTTAAATATAGCCACGAATCCGGCTAAAGCAAATGTGTAGGGTGTCAAATCCTGATTTGATAGAATTCCCTTTTTGAGAGCGGGATAAGGGAAATTTTCAGGTTGAGTATATAACCGGATGAATCACAATATGTAGCGGGGTAGCGGCGATTTTTATGCTGTTTGAAATTGAATGGAAGATAGTTCTTCTTTAGAAGCTCTCGAAGAAATACGTAAAAATTCAATCCCAACAACTTGATCGTTTTCATCGTAGTCAAGGATTACACCAGACTGAATTTCTTCAGATTCTACTATCCGGCTCTCATCAAGGCGGAAATAAAGGCTATCATTTTCTTTGTCAACTCTGATCCTCACGACCTTGTTCTCCTTAAACGCCTGTCAAAAAAGTCAGTTACAGCTCGATTAGGGTTTACTTGGACGTTAATCACAACTCTCAGCCAGCGGTTCCCGTATTCATGGATCTGTTTGATATTTTGATATAATGTCTGGTACCATCTTCAACGTCCTCAACATCATCCGGGATCTCCAAAGCCTGATCAACCCAATCCCTGCGAATATTCCTTTCCTCGAGCATCTGATTAAAATGTTTGGAAAATTCCATACACAGACTATAACACCATACTTTATGAAGTTCAAGAAAGCGGGCATGATATAAAATAGCTCAAATTAATCCGTTGGAATCGGTCCGCAGGAAAGCAGTGGATCCTCTGATAACAGTTGACGAGATCAGAAAACGCAACGACAACACCGCATGGATTGTATCTCGATAATATGATTATTGATGGGTAGATAATTCAGGCAGGCTATTATTTCCGAATACTCTTACCTAAAAAAGCCACGAAGAAATATCTCCGAAGCTTTTTTATACTGGTGCCGAGGGACAGAATCGAACTGCCGACACGGGGATTTTCAGTCCCCTGCTCTACCGACTGAGCTACCTCGGCCCACCCCCAAAAGGGACTAATTTACTATTTGACACACCTTTTTTTGTCAAGATATTTTTACCCATATCGCCAAAAAGATATTGCATTAAACTACAGGCCGCAATCGTCGCGGTTTCAGCCCGTAAAATGCGAGGGCCTAATGTTGCGGTAACAAACCCGCAGGCTCGGGCCATTTTTATCTCCTCAATGGTAAATCCTCCCTCGGGTCCCATCATGATAAATATTTTATCGCAATGTACGGGGTACGGCAGCAGGGCTGAATCAACCGGCTGTGTTTCATTTTCCCAGAAAGCGATCTTCAGGCCACACGGTTTACCCAGATTTAATACCTCTTTAAACGATACGGCCCGACCGATTTCCATAAACGAGCCGCGCCTGCATTGCTTCAAGGCTTCGGCTGCAATCTTTTCCCATCGTTTTATTCGCACGGAAATACGCTTTTGATCCGGCCTGGAAACCGACCGCTCGGCAAAAAAAGGAATCCACTGGTTGATTCCCAATTCAACAAGCTGCCTGACCAAACGATCCATTTTCTTTTCTTTTAAAAAAGCCTGGGCAACGATTATTTGAACGGGGGATTCGGCTTCTGTTGGAAAACAATGACTTATCGACACTTCAATCGTAACAGACGATATTTTCACGATCACGGCTTCGTATTCCAAACCGGTACCGTCAAAAAGTCCTATCTTATCACCGGGTTTTAGACGCAACACGTTTCTTATGTGTTTCACGTCGGGACCTTTAATAAACGCTGTGGTGATTTTACCCTCGGAGGGTTCAATATGAAAGCGACACATAGCATGCCCCGGAATTTCTATTCCCAATTTATGAATCATAGGATTTAGTCATCATTTTTCCATTAAAAACCGAAAAAAGAAATGGGAGAATCAAAAAATAATGGAATAAAAACCGAAAAAAATCAATGATCGTTTCTCTCTCTTACACGATTTAGATTATGATCACAAAGTGAACCAATGACCATCCCTATAGGGTGTAAATCTGGACTGTTGGTGATTTAGTTTAAATTATCCAGGTTTCAGGTGTCCTGAAACCCGACACCTGAAACCCGATCTTCAAATCCCGGTGATAAGGAATGAATGACCGCCGTAAACCAACAGCCGTGAATTACACCCGACCCTATATAAATATCCAAAAAACCAAATATCTTGACACATTGCAAACCATATGTTAAATTTTCGGAAATGTTTGAGGTTGGGTTAATATCCAGCAATGTTTGACGACATTTAAGGGAGAGAATTTAATATGACCGACAAGAATGAACCCGGGCAATTAGATGAAGGGACAGCATCTCTGGAAGATGAAGAAATTATTCAACTAACAGACGTTGTGGAAGAACCTGCCGCGGAAGATGAAGAAATCACTGAAGTTTCCGAGGTGATAGAAGACACATCCGGAGATGAGGGAAAAATGGTCGAAACCACTGATTGGGTAACGGATGCCTCGGATGAAACCAAAGAAATCCCTGATTTAGATGAAGCACTTTCCTTTGATCACGCGTTGGATGAGGACTTAGGAACAGATGAGGATGAAGACGATTTCGTTGATGCACTGGGAATGGATCTAGATTCAGGACCAGCAATTTCAGAAGCACCCCCTGAAGTGTCAATTGAAGCAGAACCGGCGGGGGGTGACGTCTCCGAATCGATTACCGTATCGACCGGCCAACTGGAAGAAGCTTTGGAACGGGTTATTGAAAAGATGCTTTCCGCAAAGATCGAGCGGATTCTCAGTGAGGTAATTGAAAAAGCAGTGACAAAAGAAATGGAAAAGCTAAAGGGCATTCTTCTCGATAATGAAGGGCGTAAAGCGTAATTCAAAAGCTTAGGGCTCACTCAAAAATAACTTCACATTTTAAGCGCCGCTACATCCCGCCTGGCTGCGTTGCGAAAACTCGCGATATGCCAGATATTACTGTGTTTGCGCGCCTTGCCAGCCGGGCGCCTCAACACTTAATAATTGTGAATTAATTTCTGAGTAAACCCTTAATTGCACAATCGTACCCGGGTAAAAAGTAAAATCCAAATATAACAGCGGGGATTATCTATTAATCCCCTTTTCAATTTTAAAGGACGATTTCTACATGAGTTCCAATTTTATCGAAAAAGGTTATGAACCTCATGATGTAGAAAAGCGGTGGTATAAATTTTGGGAAGAAGAACAGTTATTCGCAGCGTCTGAAGAAGAAACACAAAAAAGAAGTTATTCTATTGTGATTCCCCCACCGAACGTTACCGGTGTCCTCCACATGGGGCATGCCCTCAACAATACATTGCAGGACATTCTTTGCCGTTACAGAAGATTGAGAGGCGACAATGTTCTGTGGATGCCCGGAACGGACCATGCCGGAATCGCCACCCAGAATGTTGTTGAAAAGAATCTTGCCACAAAGGGAATCGACCGTCATCAGCTTGGCAGAGAAAAATTCATTGAAGCGGTCTGGGAGTGGCGCAAGGAATATGGTGATGCCATTATCAACCAGTTGAAACGTTTAGGCGCTTCATGTGACTGGCGCAGAGAACGCTTTACCATGGATGAAGGGCTATACCGTGCGGTCCGAACGGTTTTCGTGCAATTATATCATGAAGGCCTTATCTACCGGGGCAACTACATCATCAACTGGTGCCACCGGTGCCACACGGCGCTTGCTGATCTTGAGGTGGAACACGCCGAGCACAACGGCCATCTTTACCATATCCGTTATCCTTTTGAAGACGGCACCGGCGGTCTGGTTGTTGCAACCACCCGACCGGAAACAATGCTTGGCGATACAGCCGTCGCTGTGAATCCTGATGACAAGCGTTACCAAAATATCGGGCATGACCGGGTGCGCCTGCCGCTTATGAACAGGATGATTCCCATCATTGAGGATAATTATGTCGACACGTCATTCGGAACAGGTGCCCTAAAGATTACACCCGCCCATGATCCCAATGATTTCGAAATCGGAAAGCGCCATGACCTCCCTAACGTCAAAGTGATCGGAGATGATGGGATCATGACCGCTGATGCCGGAAGATTTACAGGTCTCGACCGGTTCAAATGCAGGGAAGCCGTGGTGGAAGCGCTTGAGAAAGAAGGACTTCTTGAAAAGGTGGAGGACTATAACCACAATGTCGGCCACTGCTACCGGTGCAAAACCATCATTGAACCCAACCTTTCAAAACAGTGGTTCGTCAAGACCGGACCCCTTGCAGAAAAGGCAATCCAGGCCGTCAAGAATGGCCGGACCAAGATCGTTCCGGATATCTGGACAAAAACCTATTTTGACTGGATGAATAATATTAAAGACTGGTGTATTTCGCGGCAGATATGGTGGGGACATCAAATTCCGGCATGGACCTGCAGCACCTGTGAAGAGGTAATCGTCGCCCTAGAAGCGCCGGAAATATGCCCTTCCTGCGGCGGGAGCAACCTCGTCCAGGAGACGGATGTTCTGGACACCTGGTTTAGCTCCGCACTTTGGCCATTTTCCACCATGGGCTGGCCGGAGAATACACCGCTTTTAAAAACATTTTATCCAACATCCGTTCTTGTTACGGGTTTTGACATATTGTTTTTCTGGGTGGCCCGGATGATGATGATGGGGATCCACTTCATGAAGGATGTGCCATTCAAAGATGTTTACGTGCATGCCCTGGTGCGTGATGAAGCCGGCAAAAAGATGAGCAAGTCAACCGGGAATGTGATCGACCCGATCAGTATTATCGAAAAATATGGAACGGATGCATTTCGTTTTACGCTGGCCGCCTTTGCAGCACAAGGACGGGACGTCAAAATGTCTGAAAAGCGTGTTGAAGGGTATCGTCATTTTATTAATAAACTCTGGAACGCCGCTCGCTTTGCCATGATGCACATCAACAAAGGCTTCAACGTCCTCCATCAAGAAAACCTGTCACTTCCGGACCGGTGGATTATATCCAGACTCCATCGGGTGACCGCCAAGGTTTCTGACGCCCTTGACAACTACAGGTTCAACGACGCTGCGAGTGCCCTTTATAAATTCGTATGGCATGAATTCTGTGACTGGTATCTTGAAGCCATTAAACCGGCTTTGTATGGTAAAAAAGGCAAGGCTCAACAAGAAGCCTCGGTGAGCGTGCTCTGGCGGGTTCTAAAGGATACCCTTGTCCTGCTTCACCCTTTTATCCCTTTTGTAACCGAAGAGATTTGGCATAAACTGCCGGGAACAGAAAAATCCATCATGCAGGCGACCTTTCCCACCGCTCTTTCGGATGACGTGGAGGCCGAATCGAAAATGGACCTCATCACCGGCATCATAACCGGTATCCGAAATGTACGGGGCGAGATGAATATTCCCCCATCTATGAACCTGGATGTGATCATTCAGTCCCAGGATGATGCCCAAAGGGAAACTATTGAACGCCACCAGGATATCATCATCAATCTTGCAAGGCTTAAAACCCTTCTGGTTTCGCATCGCGGGGAAAGACCGAAAGCTTCAGCAACCTCGATTGTAAACGGTGCTTCAATTTTTGTCTCTCTTGAAGGAATCATCGATTTTTCCAGGGAGACGAATCGTCTGGAAAAAGAAATCGATAAACTGACAAAAGAACTTTCCACAGTCTCAAATAAACTGAAAAATGAAGATTTTCTTAACAAGGCGCCCGAAGATGTGGTAGCAAAAGTTAAGGCAAAGCAGGGATTCTTTTTAGAAAAACTGCAAAAGCTGCAATCTAACCTTGACAGACTAAAAGCGCTTGAAGCCTAAGGGCTCAGATTTTAATCCCAAATCGCATCGGTACCTATTTTTAACTTGTTAAACCGCGACACCCATCTGAAATATGGACTCTGTAAAGCATCTCATCGACATCGCCCTCAAAGAGGATATCGGACCCGGGGACATCACGACCGACAATCTGGTCCAATCGCAGATCGAAGGCAACGGCGTTATACTTGCTAAAGAACCCCTCGTGATTGCCGGGCTTGATATTTCAAGGCAGGTATTTGAATGTTTAGACCCGCAAATTCGTTTCAGGCCAAAATACACGGATGGCGACCCCATAAAGGCGGGAGCGGTCGTCCTGGAAGTTGAAGGTAAGCTCCGTGCATTGCTTACCGGCGAACGGACGGCATTGAATTTCCTACAGCGCCTTTCGGGCATTGCGACTTACGTGCGTTCATATGTGGAAAGGCTTGGGAACAAAAATGTCCGTCTTGTCGATACCCGCAAGACAACACCGGGATGGCGGGTGTTGGAAAAATATGCGGTGCGCGTGGGAGGCGCATATAATCACCGTATGGGACTATATGATGGTGTACTGATCAAGGACAACCACATCGCCGCTTGCGGGGGCATCCGCAATGCCGTTACACGTATCCGTGATAGCGTGTCTCATCTTGTGAAAATAGAGGTTGAGGTCTCCGATCTTCCAGGTGTTGAGGAAGCCATTGACGCGGGTGCGGACATTATCATGCTGGACAACATGGACATCAACCAGATAAAAGAAGCCGTTGCCGTCATTGATAAAAAAGTTATAGTCGAAGTATCCGGTGGAATTACTGAAAGCAATCTTTTGCACCTGGCAAATGCCGGCGTGGACATTATTTCTATTGGGGCCCTCACGCATTCGGCAAAATGTGTGGATTTGAGCATGCAAATCAAATCAGAAATCAGATAGTGTCCGTCCAGAAACGAGGATTTTTGTTCGAGATCAAGGCCTGCGAAAAATTTTACCGCAGGCATATAGTTGATATTCCAAGGATAAAATTTTGAGAATAACGCAGAGATCGGGCAAAAAGACCGTTTCTGGATGGACACTAGATAATTATTTTTCGATCACGATATGTTCCGACCTTTTGACCGGTACCTTTGAAAACGTGCCACGCAATCTTTAAGGATTATCCTAAGTTTTCAGACAGCAGCGAGTTTGGACCGGCATAAGGACCGGTGTGCTCTGGACAACCCAGGAACACGAACTGGAACAAACCGGATAACCAGAAATTAAAATAAATGTTTCCTATTCGTGATACGATTCCCTCTAAAAATTATCCGATTGTCAATAATACTATTATCGCCATTAACGTGTTGATATACCTGTTGCAGCTGGCCCAAGGCGAAGGACTCTACCGTTTCGTTCAAATCTATGGTCTTATCCCCGCCCGTTATACGGTTCCTCAGATCAGTCATTACTTTTCAACAGGCCAGCAACTTTTCTCTTTTCTCTCCTTCATGTTTCTGCACGGCGGTTTTCTGCACCTTTTGGGCAACATGTGGTCGCTTTATATATTCGGTGACAATGTCGAAGACCGTCTGGGTCATTTTCGCTATCTGGTGTTTTATCTGCTTTGTGGACTGGCATCCGGTTTTTCCCATCTTCTTTTCAACCTTCATTCAACCGTCGCAACCATTGGCGCCAGTGGTGCCATCGCCGGGGTAATGGGTGCCTATTTCATCCTTTATCCCAACGCCAAGATATTAACCCTGATTCCGATAATCTTCATACCGTTGTTTTTTGAGATACCCGCCTTTGTTTTCATCGGATTCTGGTTCATCCTGCAATTTATCAGTGCGGTCTCAAGCCATGGCGAAATCAGCGGCATTGCGTGGTGGGCGCATATCGGCGGATTCGTCGGCGGTGTTATATTTTTAAAGCTCTTTCTTATAATTCCCACAGCTGTAAGCAATGACAGGGTGCGCCGGTTTACCACCAAGAAAAAAACGCCCCGTCTCCAGGTTATTCATCCCATCGGGTCGGCAAATGATCCCCATCTTTACGGCACGATCCGTATCACACCCTATGAAGCCTTGGCAGGAACCCACAAACTTGTCAATATTCCCTGGGGGTTTCAAAAGCGGCTTTTCAGGGTAGTTGTCCCTCCCGGCATGCAAGACGGCCGTAAGCTTCGGCTTAAAAATATGGGGAAACAGATGCCCGACGGGCAAATTGGGGATATGTATCTACAAGTGCGGATATCGTGATATACAGGTGAGCCAATTTCAAAACGTTTCGTTGGGGTCATTCAGGCGCTATCTTAACGTGAGCACGTAAGATTTAACCATCATGACCGGGTGATACGATTTCTTCGCCCGGGCCAGTCCCGGGATGTTCATGTCGCTCTCTTTGTTAATATATTTGTATCCATTGAAAAAGCGTTTGGCGCATAAATTGTCGAAGAACTGGTAAAGACCCTTTATATCTGAAAATGCCTTCTCAAAGTGAAAAACACCCATATCGGCGGTAAGGTGTGAAGCGATGCCAAAAGCACTGATCACATTATCAAGACGCAGAAGAATCCCATTGACCTCTAACACATCGATATTCTCAATTGTATTTATTGCAGCTATTTTTTCACAGGCCAGGTCGTCTTCCGGATTTCGATCACAGTCCCGCTCTTCACACCATTCTTCCAGAAAATCTATACATTCGGACGCAACCGAAGATGTGATATTTTCAACTTTGACCCTGCCCGCATCAAAGTACTCCCTTCTGAATTGCTTAATCAGGTTCCTTTTTTTGGAATACTTATTTCCTTTTAACAGGGCCAGATCTTCTGTTTGGTAAATATAATCCGTATATTCCGGCTGCTCGCTTACTTCAAAATAATTCTCTAGCTTGCTTCGGCCAAACGTTTCCATATAATCATCCGGGACGAACCAGTAGCGCTCGAAACCAAGCTTTAGGGCAAGGTCATACAAATCACCAGGGGAAAACGTTCGGACCGGTGATACCGGGAGGATCATATGGCGATTTTCCTTGCGGGTCGTGAATTCAGCACAAATGATGAGGGCATCACCATCGATGGTGGCATAGGGCTGATATGAACTGTTGCTCCAGGCAATAATCGAAGACAATGAATATTCACAAAGGCTGTATCTTTGGTCTCTAAAAAATCTTTTTAGTTCTGGATAATCAGAAGGTTTTATCTGTTTTAATTTCATTATGATTTCATCAGCATCGGTTCCGAATCGGTCATCACTTTAAACCCAAGCCGCTCGTAAAATCCATGGGAACCCCGCTCGGCGATTAGCCCAATCCAGTTCAAACCGTCTTTATGAAGACGTGCGATCAGTTCTCTAATAATCCTTGATCCGATTCCCTGCCCCTGGTAAGCATTATTTACCATAACATCCTGGATATACGCATCGCTTGCCTTGTCGCTGATGGCCCTTCCCATAGCGATTATTTCATCCCCTTTTGATACAATCATAAAGCAATGGCTGCCGACGATGATTCGAGTAACCAGATCCGGGTCATCATCCTCATCCGTCCACCACCCGGCCATACGGTAGAGCGTGGTTATCTGCCTTATCTGATCAGGTCGCGGATCAACCAGGAACATATAATTTAACATCGTGGGATTAATTATTGGAAATCCTCAGAAAAAAGGGAGGTAATGAGATTACCTCCCTTTTGTTTTGAAATGTACATCGTTCGATCTGCTCTGGATATAAATGAAGACACCTCTTCTTTTCTTCTATATTCAGTTGCCCCGATACTGGCGGTCAATGAAATAGCTTTCCCGGGGTTTGGAAAAAATTTTTCCTGTTCCATGGCCGCTCGTATTCGCTCGGCAACCACCAGAGCCTCATCACCTTTGGTGGACGGCAGAATTACCGTAAATTCGTCGCCCCCGTACCTGTAACCGGAATCCATTTTTCTCAGGCGGGATCGAATGATCTTGCCGAATCTTGCCAGAACCTTATCCCCCTCTAAATGACCGTGAAGATCATTGTAGGGCTTAAGAAAATCAAGGTCCAAAAGTAACAGCGATAACGGATGATAATACCGGTTGGCCCTGTCAACCTCTATTTCCAGCTGGAGATAAAATTGTCTCGAATTATAAAGTTGGGTGAGACCATCCGTGATCGCGAGATTCTTTAATTCTGCCAGGGTCTCGTCCCGCTCACGGGCCAGCTTGCGTTCCCTTAACACTCGATTGAGCCTGAGAATCAACTCTTCTAACCGAAACGGTTTAAAAATAAAGTCGCTGGCCCCTCTGCAAACTGCCTCTTCATAGGAATAATCATCCGCATAACCTGTCATCATAATGACATCGGTATCATAGTCACGCTTTATTCGATCGGTAAGCTCAAGTCCGTCCATTCCGGGCATCTTAATGTCGGTGATGACAACATCAATATTTTTGTTCTTCAACACGTCGAACGCTTCTTCCGCACTGGCAACCGCAATGGATTTGTACCCGGTTTTTCCTATCATTTCATGGACTAGCCCTCTTATCACCTCGTCGTCATCAACAATTAGAATATGAATGTTCATTTTCAGATATATAATCACCGGTTATTGGCACACGAACAACAAAATGTGCACCAGGGTTGACATGCCAAAAGATAATCTGATAAAAATAATATTTCTATTAGTTTAAACTTTTATTATATTTGAAAAGATAAATAATGTCAACCCAACAGATGGAATCGCAGCAATTCTATCTAAAAAATCCTGAACACTGAATCCAACGATCCTTTCAGGAACCCCGGATTACCAATTCACAAAATGAAACAAATCCGAAATTTTAGTATCATCGCACATATCGATCATGGGAAATCGACGCTGTCTGACCGCCTTATCCAGGCCACGGGTATTATATCGGAACGTGACTTTCAGAATCAAATGCTCGACACCATGGATATCGAGCGGGAACGCGGTATTACCATAAAGAGCCAGACGGTTTGCCTTCCCTATACGGCCAAAGATGGCCGGACATACTTTCTGAACCTGATAGACACCCCCGGACATGTGGATTTTACCTACGAAGTTTCGCGGGCCCTTGCTTCCTGTGAAGGTGCCCTTCTTTTAATCGATGCCAGTCAGGGGGTGGAAGCCCAGACCCTTGCCAATCTCTATCTTGCCATGGAACATAATTTGGAAATTATTCCCGTGGTTAACAAGATTGATCTTCCGTCTGCTGATGTCGAATGGACCAAAAACCAGATTGAAGAAGATCTCGGGCTTGACCCTGAGGCAGCCATCCTTACATCAGCCAAAGAAGGCCTAGGAATCGAAGACGTACTCGAAGGGATTGTCAAATACTTGCCATCCCCTTCCGGAGATCCGGAAGCGCCGCTTCAGGCATTAATTTATGATTCTCATTATGATCCTTTCCGGGGCACCATCGTTCATATTCGCATCTTTCAGGGCAAAATAAAATCCGGTGATACCATCTCTTTTATGTCCAATAACGCCACATACAGGGTCGAGGAAGTTGGAATATTTCAAATTCATCGGATTCCTCAAAAAACGCTTTCAGCGGGCCAGGTCGGCTATATAATTGCGGGAATAAAGACGGTTAGTGATACCCGCTGCGGCGATACGATTACATTAAAGAATCGGCCATGTGACACCTCCATGCCCGGATTTAAAGAGGCCAAACCGGTTGTCTTTTCTTCTATCTACCCGGTTGCCTCGGACGGCTATGAAGAGCTGGCGGCCGCCCTGGAAAAGCTTAAACTAAATGATGCGTCCCTGATTTATGAAAAGGATACTTCGACGGCTTTGGGGTTTGGTTTTCGCTGCGGCTTTCTGGGACTTCTTCATCTTGAGGTTGTACAGGAACGGCTTGAACGTGAATATGATCTTTCCTTGATACTCACAGCGCCAACTGTGCGATACAGATTTATCATGGAGGACGGTTCAACATCCATCATCAACAATCCAGCTTTATATCCCGACCCCGAACGGATTGAACAAACCCAAGAGCCATTTATTCGTGCCTCCATTATCACACCCGATCGTTATATGGGAGCGATCATGAAGCTATGCCTGGATCGACGCGGAATAAATACCAATTATCAGTATCGCACCCATAATCGCCTGGAAATGGTATTTGAGCTTCCGCTTGCCGAGGTCATTTACGATTTTTATGATACGCTCAAGTCCATTACCCAGGGATATGGATCATTTGATTACGACTTGATCGATTACAGGGAGACGGATCTCGTTAAGATGGATATTTTAATAAATGGGGAGCGCGTCGACGCACTTTCCCAGCTCGTTCACAGGGACCGGTCGGTCGAACGGGCGCGGCTTGCATGTGAAAAACTCCGTGAAGAAATTCCCAGACAAATGTTCAAAATCGCGATCCAGGGTGCTATCGGCTCAAAAATAATTGCCCGCAAGACGATTTCACCCTTTCGAAAAGATGTTACCGCAAAATGTTATGGTGGTGATATTACGCGAAAACGGAAACTTCTTGAGAAGCAAAAAAAAGGAAAAAAACGGATGAAAATGATTGGCAAGGTCATGATCCCCCAGGCTGCGTTTTTGTCGGTGTTAAGGACAAATACAGACTAACCATCATGCCCTTGAGGCACAACGAGTGATAAAAATATCTTTACGTCTGACTACCAAAGCATACGAATTTTAGATGGTTTTTCTATCATAAACCCAAAATCGATTTAGGAGAATGCATAATGGGGATGACCATAACGGAAAAAATTCTGGCCCGTCATGCCGGTCTCGACCGGGTAAGGCCGGGGGACTTAATAAATGCAAGGATTGATATCGCCCTTGGAAATGATATAACCGCGCCTCTTGCGATCGAACAATTTTATAAAAGTGGCGCACAAGTCGTTTTTGACAAGAGCAGAGTGGTTTTGATCCCGGATCATTTTGTGCCCAACAAAGACATTAAATCCGCCATGCAGGCAAAAACACTGCGGGATTTTGCCCTCGAGCAAGATCTTCTGTATTTCTTTGATGCCGGCGATATGGGCATCGAACATGTACTCCTTCCGGAAAAAGGTATTGTTCTGCCGGGCGATCTCGTTATCGGCGCCGACAGTCACACCTGCACATATGGCGGTCTTGGCGCTTTTGCAACCGGCGTGGGAAGTACGGACCTGGCAGCTGCAATGATAACGGGCGAAGTATGGCTTAAGGTGCCCGAAACCATTAAACTCATCTATAACGGCGAGCTCAATCCGTGGGTGGAGGGCAAGGATCTTATTTTGTATACCATCGGGGATATCGGTGTTGATGGGGCTCTCTACAAAGCCCTGGAATTCTCCGGTCCGGCTATAAGGAACCTGGGCATGGCCGGCCGACTGACCATGGCCAATATGGCCATAGAAGCGGGTGCAAAAAACGGGATCATCGAACCGGATGCGGTCACCGAAGAATATGTTTCAACGCGCGCCGTACGAAAATATGAATTCTTCCAAAGTGATAACGATTCAGATTATAAAGATATCCGGAAATATGATGTCAGCAATATAGAACCCCAGGTCGCATTTCCCCATCTCCCCGAAAACACCAGAGGGATCAGTGAGGTCGGAAAAATTGCGATTGATCAGGTTGTTATCGGGTCATGCACAAACGGGAGAATAGAGGATTTACGCACGGCTGCAACTGTCCTTAAAGGTAAGAAGGTCACCAAAGGAATCCGCCTCATCATCATACCGGCCACGCCGTATGTTTACCGATCGGCCTTAACAGAGGGACTGTTTGATATCTTCCTCGATGCCGGAGCGATTATCAGTCCGCCGACCTGTGGACCCTGCCTTGGAGGACACATGGGCGTTCTTGCAAAGGGCGAACGGGCCATTGCGACAACCAACCGAAATTTCGTCGGCCGTATGGGACACCCGGAAAGCGAGGTTTATCTTTCCAATCCTGCGGTTGCGGCGGCATCTTCAATCCTGGGAAGGATTGGCGGACCGAATGAGCTGAATTGAAGGGAAACAAGAAATGAAAATAATTGGAACTGTATGGAAGTTCGGCGATGATATCGACACCGATCTTATCATCCCTGCCAGGTATCTAAATACCACTGACCCGAATGAGCTCGCCAAACACTGCATGGAAGACGCCGATCCAAACTTTGCCGACACAATCACGCAGGGCGATATCATCGTGGGGGGCAAAAACTTTGGATGTGGATCCTCAAGGGAACATGCCCCCATTGCCATAAAAACAGTAGGGATATCCTGTGTTATTGCAAAGAGTTTTGCGAGAATCTTCTACAGGAATGCATTTAATATGGGTCTTCCGATACTTGAATGCGACGCGGTGGACATATTTAAGAGCGGTGACAGGCTTTCCGTTGACTTTGATAAAGGAGACCTTGTTCTCATTGAAACCGACAGGTCCTTTTCAACACTCCCTATTCCTTCTTTTATGCAGGAACTTGTTCAAAGCGGCGGTTTGATGAAATATATAGAAAAGCGGTTCAAATAAAGAATCGCCGCACAATGGATCACTTTGGCTCCGGCTCTTAAGAACAACCCGTTGGCCTCATGTAAAAGGACGCCTGTCATGAAGAAAAAAATTCTCGTGGTCGATGATAATCCCGTCATGTTGAAGTTCATGATAAATCTATTAAACCGGGAAGGTCATGATGTTAAAACCGCTGAAGACGGCTTTATTGCGTTGAGCATGCTCACCTCCTTCAAACCGGACATCATGTTTATTGACCTCATCATGCCCAAACTCGACGGTCGCAAGCTGTGTCAGATCGTTCGTAAAATGGAGGACTTGAAAAATTGTTACGTGGTCGTCATTTCAGCAGCAGTTTTAGAATTGAATCTGGACTGCATTGAAATTGGCGCCAATGTTTGTATTGCTAAAGGACCTTTCGACGTTTTGAAGAAAAACGTTCTGGCGGCAGTTAAAGAATCATACCATGCCCCCAGAGATACCATACCAAAATCGATTATGGGTCTTGAGGCCGTCGATCCCCGACGAATGACCAGCGAGTTGCTCTCACGAAATCGGCACCTGGAAACCATGCTGGAAAGTATGGCCGAAGGTATTTTGGAAATTTTTTCCCACAGGATTGTCTATGCGAATTCGGCCGCTGTTTCCCTCTTTGGCTTGCCGGAAGAAAAGCTATTATTTTCATATCCTTTTGATTTATTTGAAAAAAATGAGTGTTCAAGAATCAAAGCCCTGTTAAAATCCGGCGAAGGCGGACCTTTTGAGATCGGCCATGATACGCCCCTGAAACTCAAGGACAGACGGGTAACCATACGCTATTTACCGGTAAAGGGGGATGGATCCACTGTTATAATCTTGATAACGGATGTAACCGAACGCAAGCTTCTGGAATTACAGGTCCAGCATGCCCGTAAAATGGAGGCCATAGGTACTATCGCCAGCGGTGTTGCTCACAATTTCAGAAACATCCTCAATGCAATTCATGTCAATAATCAACTCATTCAAATGAATTCTGATAGTAACGCCGAAGTAGATACGAATACGGGAAGGATCGAATCAGCCGTAAAAAAGGGTGCCCAACTGGTTGAAGATCTGATGCAGTTTTCCCGCAAAGAATTAATTAAAGAATTTAAAAGATTCAACCTGTCCGAACTGATTCGAGAGACGCACCAACTAATTAAAATTTCTTTTGATAAGAATATCGATATTCATATCAATGTCCCCGAATCAATTTCTATCATTGGGCGGCCATCAGAACTTTCGCAGGCTTTGATGAATCTTTGTACGAATGCTCGGGACGCCATGCCAAATGGGGGCGTGTTGCGGATTGAGGCCAAAGTAGACGAAAATAACGTCATTGTTATGATCTCCGACACAGGCCAGGGCATGGAAAAAGAAGTTAAAGAAAAGTGCTTTGACCCATTCTTTACAACCAAAGCAATCGGTAAAGGGACCGGCTTAGGCCTCTCTACAACATATGGAATTGTAAAAGACCATGAAGGGGACATCCATGTTTATTCCGAACCAAACAAAGGGGCCGTCTTTGAACTTCACCTGCCACTGGCCCCGGAATAAGCTTTAACCGGCATGGCGGCGCTAAGCTTTTCTTCTAAATCGTTCATTCAAAACAACAATGAGATAAAAAGGAAGTTCGATAATAAATTCGAAGATAAATCCCACAATGCAAACAGTGATAACCAGCAAAGCTTTGATGATACGTGGGATTCTTTTTATAAACAGGTCTTTTATCATTTTCAAATCATTCCTTACGTGTCCGTCCAGAAACGAGGATTTTTGTTCGAGATCAAGGCCTGCGAAAAATTTTACCGCAGGTATATAGTTGATATTCCGAGGATAAAATTTTGAGCATAACGCAGAGATCGGACAAAAAGACCGTTTCTGGATGGACACTATTTAAGTTCTCCTACGGCTCCCTCTACCCGTCTGACAATCTCTTCATTTCGGAGAAGGGCAACCATGGTTTCGATATCCCCTGAAAGTATCCGGTCCTTGTCCAGAAAAGAGATTTTTTCACGAATGGCTTTGTAAGCCTCCCGGGTGCCCTCGCCGGATTCATATGAGGTGCTCTGAGGAAGAAGATCCATGGCCTGGGCGGCACAAAGGAGTTCGACCGCGATGACATATTCGGTGTTGTCCAAAATTGATCTGCATTTGCGTGCGGAAATCGTTCCCATGCTCACGTGGTCTTCTTTGTTGGCAGAGGTCGGGATCGAGTCTATACTGGCAGGATGACAAAGCACCTTGTTTTCCGATACCAGGGCCGCAGCCGTGTATTGGGCGATCATGTACCCTGAATTCAACCCTCCTTTTCGAACAAGAAAAGCGGGGAGTTCGCTTAACTGGGGATTAACCAGACGTTCGACGCGCCTTTCGGAAACGTTCCCCAGCTCGGCGATAGCCATTGCAAGATAGTCTGTGGCCAGCGCAATGGGTTGTCCGTGAAAATTGCCCCCCAGGAGAAAATCTTCAGTTTCCGGAAATACCAGCGGGTTGGTTGTTGTAGAATTGATTTCGGTTTCCACTATATGTTTTACATGGGTGAGGGCGTCTTTACTGGCACCGTGAATTTGGGGTGAACACCGGAGTGTATATGCATCTTGAATTCGAGAACAATGCTCGTGTGAATGTATGATTTCGCTGTTTTTCGTAATCCGGAGCATGTTGTCGGCTGCGGCCGATTGACCTTGATGGGGACGGACCCGGTGGATTCGCGGGTCAAATTCTGCACCGGATCCCATCAATACTTCCAGGCTCATGGCACAGGCGATGTCAGCCATTTTCGAAAGTCTGACAGCATCATGGATCACTAAAGCGGCAATGGCGGTCATCACCTGCGTCCCATTAATCAGGGCAAGTCCCTCTCCGGCTTCGAACCTCAGTGGGGACAGACCGATCGCTGCCAGGGCTTTCTTCCCGGACATCCGCTTGGCCCGGTAAAACGCCTCACCCTGTCCGATTAAAACAAGGCCAAGATGTGCCGTGGGAGCAAGATCACCACTGGCCCCCACAGACCCCTTCTCCGGGACTACCGGACAAACCCCGCCATTCAGCAGGCCCAGGAGATGTTGTATCGTTTCATAGCGAATCCCGGAATAGCCCTTTGAAAGGTCATTGATGCGGATTACCATAATGGCGCGAACGATTTCTTCGCCAAGGGGATCCCCGACACCCGCCGCATGGCTCATGAGAATATTCTTCTGAAGACGCCCGAGGTCCTTTTTTGAAATGTTTACATCACTCAAGGCCCCAAAGCCGGTTGTAATTCCATAAATAATTTTTCCCTCCTGGACCCACTTTTCAATCAAGGCCCGGGCGCGATGAATACGATCTTGGGCAGTTTTGGCAAGACGGACTTTGGCACTATGCCTCGCGATCGTCACCAGATCTCCGATGCTCAGATCATCTTGGCCTATCAGGATCGCTTTGGTCCCCCGTCGTCCTTTCGTTTGCATGCGCCCTTTCTCCTCATCACATTTCACCGTCCTTTGAGCCTGGCCTCAGGGTTTTTTCTGCCCGCCTTTTTCCAATTTCACGACCTGTTTTTTCAACGCGTCGATTTTGGCTGTGAGCTCAATGACCTGTTCCTTGGTCGCCAGGTTCATCATGTTCAGGACTTCCCTGATCCGTTGATCAATATTATCAACAATCCACTTTCTTAAATTTTCCCCATAATTCGAAATTTCTTTTTTTAGTCGGCTGCCTTCGGATTCCGAGAGTTCCTCGTCCTTAACCATCAGGCTCACCAGTTTATCGATCTCGTCCTCAGCCATGGTCATGGCGCTCTGAAAAATGGTCGCGTACTTCTTCGCGTAGTCGACAACGGTTCCTCCACCTCTTCGAAGCAGTTGGATCAAAATACTCGATGGCACCTCGGTATCGTCTTCTTTTTTGTCCCTGGCTAAGAGCTGTGAAACAATCGCTGACGTTATGTCTTCGCCGCTTCGGTTATCCACAATCGATATCTCCTCACCCGCCTTAATCAACGCGGCAAGCTGGTCAAGCGATATATATTTCTTCTCGGTGGTGTCATAAAGCTTACGATTGGCATATTTTTTAATCTTGTGCATCATTTCCTCCCTTATACTTAACCCTTTTAATCACTTCATCCAGCCAAGTGTGGTTTTTGAATGAGCCATCGATAAATCCCTCCTTAAACATTAATAAATTTTAACGCACACCCGCAAACGTTTTATAACGCACTGCGTTATTTTTGCCTAAATATGATGCACTGCGTCATAGATGTCAAGTTTTTTTTAAAATTATTAACAAGGCTGAACAAAAAGAGGGGAAGTCAGAAGCAGTTGATTGCTTGGCTATTTTCCTACCCATTGCCCGTTCGATCAGTCGCTGATCCTCAGGTTTGAAACTGAATAGTCCTGCAGCAAGATCGCCGGCGTATGTTTCAGCCCAAGAAACGGTTCCAGAATCGATTAATGCGCATGCGCCAGTAGGCAATATTGACCGGAATGAGCAGTCGATGGTCGAAATTAACATTACTGATTTTTCCGAGCGATGACACATAATGCACATGATCCCCGACAGAGATGGGGCAGCCCTTGGCACGGAGATATCGCGATTTTCTGCTTTTAAAGCAGGTCCAGAGCGTCTTGGCCGTTTTTAAAAGCATATCATTGGATTGGGTTTGTTTTTCATCTACCTCCCGCGTGGTTTTATACCTGCTTTCAATCTTGACATCCTTACCGTCGATTGTTCCTTCCCAAGCGGTGCAATCGCCCGCAAAGATGACTTTCTCATCCGTTTCGATTTTAATAGGTTCTTCCACTTTCCCGACCACGTAACGAATCTTTTTCATTTCCTCGTTTACGTGCGGATAAAAGCCCTTGAATATATGCATCGCCTCCTGCAAGGCACCGGGGCAACCGCCCCAACAGTAATCAGGAGAATGTTCTTCGGGAAAAGTTCCTACGGTACAGCTTAAATTACTATTTTCCCCAAAGTGACTGTCAATGTGTTCCAAGCAGAATTCGAAATCCTTGGTTCTTTCCTGAACCGCTTCGATCGAAAAATCACCTGAAACCTCAATTTCATCAAGATTCATCGGTCCAAACCCCCTTTCAGACGAATACCGAAGGTGGATGATATCTTTGGGATCCACATGAACCATATGGCAGCCGACCGTGTCTACGGCGCACGAATTTATTCCCATAACGATGGCACCCATGTGAAAAGGCGTCGGTGTAAGCATCATTTTCTGCCCGGCTTCAATGGCATCGATCGCGATAAATTTTGGCTGGATGATCTCCTGAAGGTCGGCAATTTTATGTTCAAGGAAGCTGTTGTGATCCACGAGCCTGTGCCGGTCATCCTGGATTCCGATAAAGTTCTTGAGACTCAGGGTGAGCCTGCACCAGGGGTGGGCTTTAAATTTGGGCAGGTTGATCAGAAAGTCAGCTTGTGCAACCGGCTTCGGCACAAATATACTGTCCCGGAGCCTCTCCGCTCGTTTGAGACGGATGGGAACCTGTTTGACTTCATCAAAATAATAAGTTTTGATCTTATGCTTCTTTATAATTTCAATGTAGCCCGCGTTCTTAAAATTGTACCGCGTCGGAATCGTGATACCTGATCGTTCTCCGACAGCAATTTCTTTGACATCGACGGCTCTGGATTTCGTGGCTGAAATTACTCCGTCCAGAAACTCTTTACGGGTAAAGGCGTGAGCAAACACTTCCGGGTGTGCCAAAACCACATTGGGTTTTAAAAGAATCCTGCCCGAAGGTTTAACTTCCAGTTCTTCCATGCCCGCTTTGATGATGTTCGCTATCTTATCCGGATCATATTCTTCGCACCGCATGATCAAAACTTTGTATTTCATTTTTACCTCTACCTCCCCAACCCGGACAAACCGGAAAAGTTGCACGTAAAGGAATCACATTGCGTTATCATGACAATTTTTACTATCAAAACCATGAATTCATCCGTATGGCAACCAACGAAACATTCTATATCTATATCATGATATAAAACATTGCAATATAATCGATTCCTGATAATAATGTAATGAATATTTAGTAGGTTAGATGACCTTTTGGTAACTTCTAAAAAAACTTATGGTTAAATGGTTAGACCTACCAGCGGAGTCATCCGGTCATTTTTTTTCAATGCGGGCAACTGTTTGAAGGCATTCTAAGGGAGCCTTATCTTACCTGGCTTAGACTTGGCTTTACAGGATATGAAGGCGAGTGAATACAAAAAATCTGAACACCCGATTTTCAAAATCAGTATGATCAGACCCTTTTCTACAGTCATGGCGCTGCGAGCACCAGGATGGAAGCAAACGCGATCGAAATGAGCGGCCTGCTATGACCCTACGGTCTTTTAAATTCTCAGGCCGTACTTTCCGGATCTATCGGAATTGTGGTTACCGGAACCGGGGAGTTCTTTAAAACCTTTTCAGTAACGCTACCAAAACGGAAATTTCCTTTGGCACCATGGCTGGCCATGACCACCGTGTCGACTTTTTCACTATCAATCAGTTTCAATATTTCTTTAGCCGGGTCTCCTACAGCAAAATGTTTGATATATAGAGGACACCCCTCCAGGTATTTTTCGCAAATCTGGTCCAGACGTTTTTTCGCCGATTTTTTTGCCCATTCCATCAGTTCTTCCACCCGCTTTTTATCAAAATCGCCATACCAGGATTCATGATGAGCGATATCTTCGATTACATAAAGAACATGGATTTCAGCACCATATTGTTGAGTTAATGATCGTACATAGGGTAACGCTTTTTCTGCGACGCTTGAAAAATCCGTCGGCCAGAGAATTTTATTCAATTTCATAATGGAACCTCCTTTAATAAGAAAATCAATAGGATAGATTAACCAAAATCATATTTAAAAGGTAACTATTCTACGCTCATTGTCAATATTGTCCGGTTCTCTTTCCCCAAACGGGTTTAACCGGAATTTTCTAACCGCTGCTTAGGTCTATATCAAAATATTCGCTCAAAGGAATTATGCAGATCTACAATGCGGCGTATGATCATTTAAGGGAATACTATGAAGATAAATAACGCCGGCAAGGGTCAATAAGACGAGCTTTACAGAAACAAAAACAAAATCTGGCCCCCAGAGCGATCCTGTCGGGGGGAGAAGTTTTTAGGCAGCTCGGGTTTTATTGTACTGGCCGTACAGCTTTGCTGCATCCATCATGGCCACGGCGCTTAGCAATGACGCGTTAGGCGGGAACTCGCATCCAGGCCCGAGGATGAACCCGCCTCCCTCACCCAACTCCTCAATTTCTTTCTGACACTCTTTCCTGACCTGATCCGGAGTGCCTAGGTAAAGGGTATTGGCCGGGTCCACATAACCGTAAAGGCAAACCTTGCTTCCCCACTTTTTCTTGACCTCCATCCAATCCTTGCAGTCATGCGCTTTATTGGCAACGGAGAGAATCACCGGATTCATGGTCTCGATCATCACGTCGAAATAGGGGCCCTCGGCGCAATTGTGGACCACAACCATCGGCCCACATGCCCGAATGGTATCGGCCAGGCGACGAACGAAGAGGCCTTCCGTCTCCATCCAGAGCTTCTTGCTCATGATCGAGTTTGCTGCAAACAATGTGGTCAAAATAATGGCATGGACACCCGTCTTTGCCTGGGCCTTGATGAAGTCGACTAATACGTCGGTGACGATTTCCAAGCCCTGGATGACAGCTTCTTTGTGCTTGATACAATCCATGAACAGTTTCTCCGCCGAGCGCAGCATCTCCAGGATCCCCAAAGGGCCGTAGCAAAGTCCCATGACGGGCACGCTGGACCCCAATTCGTTCATCAGGATTTCCGCATACCTTAGCACCTGTCTCGTCCGGTGACCCCTGGTCGGGTCAAAGCGTACCAGCTTGGAGTAATCATCAGGCGTTTTGATGATGGGGCTATTGTAGTTGGGACCCGGAGTGTTCTCCATCGGATAGACCACTTCCTGACCGAAATCAGCGGCCTCCACGGCCAGGTCCAAAAAAGCAACGATCCCGTCGTAACCGATGAGCTCCTGAGCCTGAATCTGGCACTTGGCAGCCAACTCGCCATCTTGGGCCCATTCTTCATAAGTCACCCCGTATACTCTCCTCGAAGCCCCACCAATTAAGGGAACGCATGGAACACGATCCGGTTCCTGGAATTGAACCGTGGCACCTATTCGCTCTAGTGATGTCATCATTTTCATCCTCCTTTCTGCGATGCTACTCGCTCTTACCAAAAAAGGATTGGCAAAACATTAGACTGCGACAACACTTTCTAAGGTGTCCCGCCTGGAATAAGCCAGAGGATCAGATAATCTTCTTGTAATCGTTATTCAAGATAGATTATTCTCCTTTTTGATGTCTTCATATGAACGGTGAACCTTGCTATTTCACCACCCTATTTAGGGTGGTTTCATCTTTCCGTACCGGTAGGTTGCCCAACATTCGAGGGTAAAAAGATAGTCTGACAACCGGTTGATGAAACGGACCGCCTCAGGGTTCACACCGCCTTCTTCTTCCCCAAGTAAAACCAGCCACCGTTCAGCTCGTCTACATACCACCCGCGCCAAATTCAGTGCGGCGCCGGTAGGACTACATTTACTACATTTCGTTTTAATGAAACCCTTTAAAACCGGCAGATCGCTCTGCATCCGATCGATTTCGGCCTCAAGCTCGCCATCCCACCCCGGCTGCACCCGGAAGATTTTTCCTCTCCTTTGAATTTTCTCTATCGGTGTCGCGACATCCGAGCAGAGAATATTTAACTTGGGCTGCAACCATGCAAGCTTCTCATCAACTCCTTCGTCCTCATTTATTGCGCAAATGTAACTAATCCAGCTGCTCAACTCGTCGATGGCGCCCAACGCTTCCACCCGCGTGTCGTACTTCGGGACCCGACCCGCACAAAGCGTGTGCGTTTGGCCATTATCCCCTGCGCGTGTATAAATTTTCACAAAGACGCCCTCCATAAACTGCGGGATTTTTCGCCAGGTACAGAGTGTCGATCAGGGAAAAATGGTGCCGACGGCCATCGCGCTTAGGGTGTGGGCATGATCATCTGCTGCCCATACCCCAAACGGCACGCATCAGTCGCCCTTTGTGTCGGCATAGGCTTCCGCTTCCAGGTGTTCCTCCCATTTCTTGCCCCAGAGATCCGGCACCGTTTCTTCAACCTCCACGATCGTCTCCCAGCTAACGCCCATCACGGTAAAAATTTGCTTCAATTCCTGTTCCCGCGGAGCTAACCAGATGCAGTAGCGCATCCCTTTTTCCCAATTAACATAAGTCCGAACCCATGTTGCCGTTTCAACTTGGGCCAGTTTTCTCCAATTGGCCTGCACCACCTCACAATCGAGATCCGGGTCGTAATGAAACACCATGTATTCTCTCATTTTTACCATTTTAAAACTCCTTTTCATCAGTTAAATGAATAATTAAGAAGTTAAATTCCCACTACGCCCCTTTAAGGTCAAAGCGATCCCTAGGTCCATTAAAAACGCTACGTCGACTTAATAATTCACTCCAGCGAATGCGCACCCTCGAAAGCTGAGTTGATGGTTATCCTGATATTATTTATATCAATTATCATGCCATTTATCTCCATAATGTTCTCCAGGCGTGCCTGCCTATACTTAACATCTCGTAAATACTGATAAAAATATTTTTGAAAATAATGTAAGCTGGGATCAAAATAACTTTTCAAGCAATTTGACAAATCGATCGTGAGTTACTTATAATAAAAGTGGCAATTGGTAGCGCTACAGTGGCGCTACCTACCTAGTGTCCGTCCAGAAACGAGGATTTTTGTTCGAGATCAAGGCCTGCGAAAAATTTTACCGCAGGCATATAGCTGATATTCCGAGGATAAAATTTTGAGCATAACGCAGAGATCGGGCAAAAAGACCGTTTCTGGATGGGCACTACCTATAATTTGGGATAAATAAACACCATGAAGACGATATTTCAGGGAGTCAGGAATTGTGTATTTGTTAAAATGCTTCTGGAATCCATTGGAGACGGGGTCTTTGCCATTGATACCGAGGAGCGCATAATATTGTGGAATCCGGCGATGGAACATATTACAGGCTATTTGACAGAAGAGGCAATGGGTAAAGGCTGCCGGATATTAGGTTTTAATAACTGCTTTGGCAAAGAATGCCCGAAGGACTTTGCTGAATGTGGTATTTTAGAAAAAGGTAAAATAGAGCCCACCGAATGCGTGCTGCGCCACAAAGATGGTCATGCGGTTGCTGTAATAAAAAACGTCAGGGTTATTAAAGAGGAAGATGGATCCATTATCGGAATTGTTGAAGCGCTAACAGATCTCACGGAACTCAACAATATAAAGCTGAAAATGAAGGAGGCTACACATCGTTACGAAGAGTTGTTTCAGCTTGGCAGGATTATAGGTAAGAGTCATGTGATGCAAGATGTTTTTTCGTCCATAAAAGTGTCTGCGGCCAGTGAATCCACGATATTGATTCAAGGCGAAAGCGGAACAGGCAAGGAACTTGTGGCTCATGCCATTCATTCCGACAGTGAGCGCAGGAATAAACCTCTAATAACTGTAAATTGCAGTGCACTTTCCGAATCTTTGCTTGAAAGCGAGCTTTTCGGTCACATTAAAGGGGCTTTTACCGGAGCGATACGCGATCGTGCCGGTCGCTTTGAAGAAGCCGACGAAGGAACTGTTTTTCTGGATGAAATTGGTGAAATAAGTTCTTTTATACAGCTCAAATTACTTCGAGTATTGCAACAACATGAAATTGAGCGCGTGGGTGAATCCAGAAAACGAAAGGTCAATATCCGCATTATTTCCGCTACAAATAAAGATCTATATAACCTGGTACAAGAGGGGGGCTTCAGTGATGACTTGTATTACCGTTTGAAGGTATTCCCTATTTATCTGCCTCCTTTACGAAAACGCAAGGAAGATATTCCGCTTTTGGTCAACCACTTCATCAATGTTCATAATAAAAATACCGGCAAGACCATTCAAGGCGTCTTGCCGCCTGTCATGAGAATTTTTATGGACTATCCATGGCCAGGTAATGTGCGCGAATTGGGAAACGCCATTGAGCATGCGTTTGTGCTTTGTGACGGTAATCAGATCGACGTGTATGATCTTCCTGTGGAAATGAGGTCAACCGAGTTTCATTCCGTTCCTTTTGAATTGTACAAACCATCTCAAAATACACTTTTACGGCCTAAAAAACTTGATCGTGAAAAACTGCTTGATCTTCTTAAAGGATGTGACTGGAACAAAGCGGAAGTCGCCCGAAGACTCGGTTTGAGTAGAGCCACTATATGGAAGTATATGAAAAAATGGGACATTCCTCTTAAAATGAATTCATATAAATGACAGTTATGATGATAAGCATTCGCGTCGGAATCATTTACTTGCTTTTTCCCTGGCCAGTTCCTCGGGACTAATGGTCCAGAAAGGCTTCCCATTTTTTGTGAGGCGCACCTTGTATTCATAGTAATCCCCCTTTTTCACCTTCGAGGCGATAAATACATCCTCACCGTCAATTTCAGCCCAGACACCCTTGATTTTTATTTTCTCACCTTTTTTAATCTGGATACTATTTGGATCAACGTACCATCTGGGTCCAAGATGAACGGTAATGACCTCATCCTCTGATTCTCGGACAAGTAGCGCCACTCCCGGCGACATACCTGGAAGCGGTACGATTTTTTTAAAACCCATTGCAATTGCCTTAAATTTTTCCATTTCCTTCGGATCGTAAAGCTGGTTGTAAGCGCTGCCTTCCTCCCAGCCCCCCATATCTCGTTTTTCTTCAGCAGAGCTGATTCTTATGCCCAAGATGCATACAACTAAGACCAGAATGAAAAACATTGATTTATTTTGCCGGTGTTTAAACATCCTATTCTCCTTTCCCCACTTCATTATAATTGACGGTTTCGTAAAAAGTCCAACTTCTGCGTTGTCCTGCATTTCGCAATCATTCAACGTACGATAAGTACGCCTCATGACTACAAAATTTGCACGCCTTAAATTTGAACTTTTTACAAAACCGTCTAAATCGGACTTTTTACGAGTTTATCATAGTTTGTTATCGAAAAATATGTTCAACCGTTCATTTTTATTGATTTGACACCCATGCCTATTTTTTTATATTTTATTACCTATGACTAAGATCGTTAATTTTCAAGCATACCGAACCCGGGCACTTGAACAGAGAGGCTTTGGACCCTGGTACAAACGCTTTGGAGAATCTTACGGTGAAAAAACCCGGCTTTCAGATCTTTCGGAAAAGACGCTCTATCTGCTGTCCCTGCCCGGGGAAACGAGTGCGATGGCTTTTTACGAACTCATCATGGGGATCCTGGACCTTGGAAAGGCCTCAAAGTTCTATTATCTTGACAAAGAAGAACAAATGCAGGTTGTCGACATCCATCTTTTTTTAGCGGATCAATCACGCTTTGAAATCATGCGACGGTTGGGATGGCTCGACCGCTTCGCCTCAGAAAAGGATAGCCTTCTAGAGATGGTCCAGGCCTGTGAAAAGGTCATGGCGTTTTGCAAGCACAACCCCCCGGAACTCGCTGAGTCGCACCCTGATTACAATGCCTACAAGGCGCTGACCCAGTTAGATAGAGAAACCTTCATTCGCCGTATGCTCCCTCAGGCGCTCGAAACTTTCAAAAAGAGGATAATATTCCAACCCGGATAAGCGGCCTTCTCCGACAAATAAAATCCCGCGTCACAGTGTGCCCGCGGGACTTTATGAGACCTTTGTAAAACGCCCCCTTTTGCCCAATTCCGGTGTCAGGCTCAAATTTTAATCCTCAAAATACGTAACCGTTCACGGAACGTTGAAATTAGAAAAGAGAAATTGGAAATTTGGCCTTCATGTTTTTGTACTGTTGATGAACGCATTCAATTGGGGGCCGCGTTTTTCAACTATTGC
>JAFDFH010000155.1 GCA_019309945.1 Deltaproteobacteria bacterium | reverse complement strand
AATTACATCAAACCCAACGGAATGATGTATCGTCTTATGAAGGCAACCCATGAATATGGCGCAGGGACGGCGACTTATTATGTGACCAATAATAAAAATCTCGAAATCGTTATGGAATTACTCCAGGTGATGCGCGAAGATTGTGAAAAACTGGCCGCCGGCAGCCTCCATGAGCTCATGCGGGCCTGGGAGATCTTTCATCGCATCTGGACGGTCGAGTCCCACCTGCGACACATCCAGTTCCGCAAAGAAACCCGCTATCCGGGGTTCTATTACCAGACCGACCATCCTGGACATGATGATGAAAACTGGTTCTGTTTCACCAACTCCAAATATGATTCGAAAGCCGGGACCTGGGATGTGTTCAAGCGCGATTACGTCCAGATCATTCCTGATTAAGCATTGTCCGATTATTATCTGATTGACGATAACTTACCTCCGGGTGCCGCAAGGCACCTGGAGGTTTTTATTAATCGTGCGTTACCCCTTTCTAAAATTTTTCTTAATTTAATAAATAGTTCAAGGAAGGCGAAGATTTTAACCGCAGGAATACATTAGCGTATTTTGAGGATTAAAATCTGAGCCTGACGCCGAAATTGGGGAAAATAGCAGTTTTCGTTCAGGCACTAACTATTAGGTTTTCATTAAAAAGCTTTTAACGGATCGAAACTTACAATGCATGGAGGGATAGCATGACAGAAGAAAAAGCAGCCCCTACCAGCGGAAGCATTTTAGTTGTTGGCGGAGGGATCAGTGGGTTGACCACGACCCTTGAAGCTGCCGAAGTAGGCTATGAAGTGTTCCTGATTGAGAAAAACCCGTACCTGGGTGGCAGAGTAGCACAGTTGAATCAATATTTTCCAAAACTATGCCCTCCGTCCTGCGGTCTTGAGATTAACTTCAGGCGAATAAAGGATAACCCGAAAATACAGGTTTTTACACTGGCAGAGGTTGAAAAGATCGAAGGCAACCCCGGCAACTATGACGTGACCATAAAATTAAACCCCCGGTTTGTGAACGAAAATTGCACCGCATGTAATGAATGCGTTGCTGTGTGTCCGGTCGAAAGGAACAATGACTTTAATTTCGATATGGACAAAAATAAAGCGATTTACAGACCTTTTGAAATGTCTTTTCCCATGCGCTACGTGATCGACGGGTCGGCGTGTATAGGCACGGAATGCGGAAAGTGCATCGACACCTGCCAGTACAATGCCATCAACCTGGATATGGAGGCAAAAACCATCAACCTCCCGGTTGGCGCCATTGTTTGGGCGACCGGATGGGAACCGTATGATGCAGCTAAAATCGACAATCTTGGATTTGGCGAATATGACAACATCATCACCAACATGATGATGGAACGGCTTGCATCTCCAAATGGACCGACCAAGGGCAAGATCCTGCGTCCCTCTGACAACAAGGAACCGGAGAGTGTTGTATTTGTTCAATGCGCCGGATCAAGGGACGAAAATCATCTCCCCTATTGTTCTTATATCTGCTGCATGGCTTCCCTAAAACAGGCCACGTATGTCAGGGAACGATATCCCGATGCGAAGATTTATATCTTTTACATCGATGTCAGGGCTCCGGGCCAGCGGTATGAAAAATTCTACAAAAAGATCAAAGAGGACGAAAATATCTTTTTGATCAAAGGCAAGGTGGCGGAGGTCAGTGAAGATCCGGACACCAAAAACATCACCGTGGTGGCAGAAGATACTGAAGCCGGTGAAAAGGTCAAGCAGGAGGCCGAAATGGTTGTCCTTGCCACCGGTATGGTACCGACAACTTTAGCGAACAAACTCCCTGCCGATCTCCGATACAATGAGGACGGTTTTATCATCAATGATTTTGAAAAGGGCGGTATGTTTGCCGCGGGCTGTGCCACCAAACCATCCGACGTGGTGTCATCAAACCAGAATGCAACGGGCATGGCCCTCAAAGCGATTCAAACCCTGGTGAGGAGGTAGGAGGAGGTTATTCCATGGATAAAAAATACGGTGTATACATTTGCACAGGTTGTGGCATCGGGGACTCATTAGACATTGAAGCGCTGTGTGAAGTTCCCGAGGAAGAAGGCTATCCTGTCACAACCCACCCCTTTCTTTGTGGCAAGGAAGGCATCGAACTGTTAAAAAAAGACATTGCAGAAAAGGGGACCAACACCTTTGTGATTGCCGCTTGTTCCCGCCGGGTCAATTTTGATGTATTCCAGTTTGACGGCTGCATTGTGGAGAGGGTCAACCTGAGGGAACAGGTGGTTTGGTCCCACCCCAGATCCGAATTCCCGGCCTTAACTGAAGAAGAAAAAAAAGATGAAGAAAAATTTGACCGGGTTCAGATGCTTGGTGAAGATTATGTGAGAATGGGCATGGCGGGGGTCGAAAAAATAGAACTGCCCGTGCCTGAATTGCTTGAAGCGGGCGTCTGTAAAAAAATTATGGTGATCGGCGGGGGCATCACAGGAATATCAGCGGCACTTGATGCGGCCAAGACAGGCTATGCGGTCACGATTGTGGAAAAGGAAGCATCCCTTGGCGGCTATGCCGGCAAGCTTCGGCAACAGCTGCCCACGGAGCACCCTTTTGACAGCCTGAAACCACCGATTGTGGATGCAAAAATCAAGGAACTTGAGGCCTATCCAAATATTGAAGTGAAGACCGGAACCATCGTTGCCCGTATTGCCGGTCAACCCGGTGAATTTATTGTAACATTTAAAAAGCCCGGCGCCAAGACCCCCTTTGATGTGCCGTTCCCGTTGCCTGAAGAAATGAAGCTCGATGAAAAAGGCAACGAACTGGAAGCCGAAAAGCAACATGAGCTGTTCATGGAATATAACAAAGGCAAGGAAGATATCCTGACCTTTGACCCGGACGGAGATAAATTCGGTGCCGTGATCCTTGCAGCCGGATGGCGGCCTTATGAACCGGCCGCAGATGAATTTACACATCTTGGCTTTGGTGAACTCCCGGATGTTGTGACCAACCACCAATTTGAAGCGATTGCCACCCAGGGTAAAATCACAAGGCCCTCAGACGGCAAAGAAGCCAAATCCGTGGTTTTTATTCAAAGCCCGGGTAAGGGGGAAGATGACAGTGATTTTGAATTCAGCGGCTCGGTGATGAGCCTGGTAGCCCTCAAACAGGCCAAATATGTCCGTGAAGATTATTCTGACGGCAAGGCCTTTATCTTTTACCAGCATATGCGGACGCCAGGTCTTTCAGAAAATTTTTATAAAAACCTCCAGCAGGATGACGGTATCTTTCTGACCAAAGGTAATGTGATGAGCGTCTCCAAAAATGGAGACGGCATCATTGTGGAAGCCGAAAATACCCTGCTGGGAGAAAGCATTCAGGTTAAAGCCGACCTGGTCGTCCTGGCAACCGGAATGGTACCGGTCACCGCCGACGACCCGGTGGTTAATCTGGCGTACCGACAGGGCCCGGCTTTTCGGGATAATATCGACCTGTTTAACGGGTACATAGATTCGAATTACATATGCTTTCCTTATGAGACCCAACGGACCGGTATCTATGCCGCAGGTTGCATCCGAAGAAACATGACCATTGAAGAATCCATTGAAGATGCTGCCGGCGCGGCATTGAAGGCCATCCAATGCTTAGAATCCGTCACCAGGGGAGTGGCCGTGCATCCCAGATCCGGGGATTTAACATTGCCTGACTTTTTCTTTCAGCGATGTACCCAGTGCAAGCGATGTACCGAGGAATGTCCGTTTGGGGCTTTAGACGATGATGCCAAAGGAACCCCCAAGCCGAATCCGACCCGCTGTCGCCGCTGTGGCACCTGTATGGGGGCCTGCCCCGAGCGAATCATTAATTTTTCCGATTACAGCATTGACAGCATCGGTTCCATGCTAAAAAGCGTAGTTGTTCCTTCGGAAGACGATTATGAGGAACCGCCTATAAGAATCCTTGGACTGGTTTGTGAAAATGACGCCTATCCCGCCATAGATATTGCAGGAATGAACCGGCTTAGCTGGTCCGCGGATGTACGTCTTATTCCGGTGCGATGTCTTGGTTCGGTTAACGTCATATGGATCAAGGATGCACTGTCCAAAGGGATGGATGGCATCTTTCTACTGGGCTGCAAGTTCGGTGACGATTATCAGTGCCATTTTATTAAAGGCAGCGAACTTGCGGATGTAAGAATGAAAAAAATCGGCCAGGCATTAGAGAGTCTGGCCCTGGAGGAAGAACGGGTTGCGCAATTCGACGTCGCAATTGACGAATATGACAAAATTCCGAAAATTATTAATGATTTTGTGGATTTAATAGAAGAAATTGGTCCGAACCCGTTCAAAGGGTTATAGAAATTATTGATAGGAGGTAATCAATGGGGAATAAATACCTGGTTGATCCTGATTTAGGTTTCATTAAAGAAGTTACCGGGATGGGTGGAGATACATTGAAGAAATGCTTTCAATGTGCAACCTGTTCGGTGGTCTGCCCGATTTCGCCGGACACGAAGCCGTTTCCGAGAAAAGAGATGATTGCGGCTTCATGGGGGCTGAAAGACAAACTCATCGCCAATCATGATATCTGGCTCTGCCATAATTGCGGAGACTGTTCCACCCTGTGTCCCCGGGGGGCCAAGCCGGGAGATGTGCTGGCAGCGATTCGCTCCTATGCAATTTCGGAATATGCGGTGCCGAAATTTATTGGAAAGTGGATTAATGATCCCAAGAAACTACCCATTTTTCTATTGACTCCTGCGGTGATTTTTATAGTACTCGGTTTGACCTTAAAGGTCTTTGGAATAAACTGGCTCAATTTTGCACCCGGCGGTGATGAGATTGCCCATGCCAAATTCTTTTCCTCATGGCTGGTGGATATCACTTTTATTCCCCTGGCCACATGGGCTGTCGTGATATTCGGGTTAGGGGTCAAACGGTTTATAACCGACATCCATGAAAATGCCTTGCGTGAGGGTAAAACCGATAAACAGGAACTTGAACTATTCGGTTTTATCCAGGCCCTGATTCGTGTGATTCCCACCATATTAAAACACAACAAGTTTTCAGAATGCAGCGAAAACAAAGACCGCTCAACTGCCCATCTAATGGTATTTTATTCATTTATTTCACTTTTTATCGTAACCAATATATTCTTTATTCACCTTTATGTGCTTCAGATCCATGGGCCTTACTCACAATTGCACCCGGTAAAATGGCTGGCCAACGTCGCCGGTATCGCCCTTATCATCGGCGCCATCCTGATGATAAAAGACCGCCTGTCAAAAACCGATCAGGCTTCCAACTACAAGGATTGGTATTTGATCGGATTGGTTCTGGGTCTTGGTCTGACCGGCATGCTGACCGAAATGACCCGGTTGGCGGGCGCGGCCGGGGTTTCTTACACCCTTTATTTTATCCATCTCATATTCGTATTCAACCTTTTTGCGTTTGTACCGTTTTCTAAGCTGGCCCATCTTGTTTACCGGACAATCGCATTGGCCTATGATGAGTATGGAAACCGAAAGTAGTCGCTGATCTAAAATTTACAGAGTTCCAAATAAAAAGGGGAGACATGAGTGTCTCCCCTTTTTATTTATATGCTGCTTGTTATTTTTATGGCGGAGAGAGAGGGATTCGAACCCTCGGAGGAGCTTTCACCCCTCACTCGCTTAGCAGGCGAGCGCCTTCAGCCAGCTCGGCCATCTCTCCTGAATATATAGTCGTTCCGACTCAATAATGGCGGAGGGAGTAGGATTCGAACCCACGGAGCTGTTACACTCAACGGTTTTCAAGACCGCCGCTTTCGACCACTCAGCCATCCCTCCATCAGTATGGTTTAAATATCATTATTGATCCGGCTGGTCAATATTTTTATAGGTTTGAACATTATTGTTTATTGACATGCTACTATTTTTATGATTTCCAAAAAAAAATTCAAGATAAAAATTTCTCAATTTACTCAAAGGAGCGAAAAAAATAATGAAGCAGAAATTTGTAATTTCTAGAGATTCGGATAAAAAAGAGTTGATCATCAAAGAATATGCCGAGATTGAGAAAGATCGGCTGTCACTCGTTTGCGAGGAGACCTACGATGACAAGGTGATCAAAACGGCAATGGAAAAAAGCAAGGAAGCCCTTTATTCGGTATTAAGGACGGACAAATTGTATCCGCCGATATCCGTAACCATGAATATCGGCGAAGCAGTTATCGAAATTTACGGTTCTAAAAACAAACCATCGGCTGAGTTCGTATTCAATAACCTTGATTTTATCACAAAGGATGGGGAAAAGCCTGAGATTGAGGATGATATTGAAGACAAGGAGGATGACTTGGACGAGTTGCTTGAAGACAATCTTGATTTGAAACATATAGGAAAAGATGAAACCGATCCTGTTGATTCCCTGCTTAAAGTTGTTGATGATGATATACCGGACGTTGAAGACAAAACTTAGTTCGTGCCCATCCAGAAACGGTCTTTTTGCCCGATCTCTGCGTTATGCTCAAAATTTTATCCTCGGAATATCAACTATATGCCTGTGGTACAATTTTTCACATGCCTTGATCTCGAACAAAAATCCTCGTTTCTGGACGGACACTAGTTCGCTTTGCTCATCCGCCGGCGTAGAATAATGGAAAACTGGAATGCTGGAGAAATGGGTTTGAAGGAAAAAAAACATTTATTTGACATACAAACTTTTTTATTATAGTTAAAAAAAGTTTTTTTCTATCCGGCCTTTATTTCAAAGTGATTTTTGCTGTAAAGCACTTCCCGGCGTTTGGGATCTACTCGTTAGACTCTGCCTGGCCACAAGATAGTGACGGAAATTTCCACTATTACTTTCATGTCATTTGTTAGTCTTTCGCAAAGAT
>JAFDFH010000528.1 GCA_019309945.1 Deltaproteobacteria bacterium | reverse complement strand
CTTTTGTTTCAGCAGATCCCAGAACAAGGGTGTGCGATAACGATGTTTTCCGTGTGCTATTTCAAATATAAACGATGACTGACTTTTAAAAATTTCCAGAGCGGCGGGTAACCGGCTATATAGCTCTTGTTCGGTGGCGGCCTGATGAAGCGGATCGAACCTTGTGGTGCGCACAAATTCTTCGGCAATGGATTCCACCCAGCCCCGGTATAATTGCTCGAGGTTAATTTCCTGGACAGCCACTGAGTTCTCCCGGGTCAACTGCTCATCCTGGCGGAGATAAACGATCTCAAACCGGTGCAAATGAATATCCAGATGCAGCAGCATGGCATCAGGACAAGGAGTAAATGATACGGCTATTGGGAGGGATACAAACCCGTTAACCGGAATCGACAGTTCCTGGGCCATGCCCAGAATAAGTCCCAGTTGTTCCCGACCGTAATAGTCGGGAACAGCGATAATCATCTCATCGCCATGCATTTTAATATTTCCCCAGATGTGGGATAGGTGAGCACAGGCGATTTCAGCATGATTCTGCGCATGCCGATGCGTTTGCTTCAAAAGTTCCGTATTCAATTGATACCAGAACCTGTTTATGACCTGAAGCGGAAACAGGTGTGCCTTGCTTGCTGCGGAATTTCCAACGACCAGACGCTTTTTTTCCGGGATGGCAAACCCAGGGCTTTCTTGCTTCTGCCCGTCGACCTCCAATAATCTCGCCGGTTTTCCGCCGGCAACCAGAATCCCGGCATCGCTGAGTTCAAGTCCGAGAAGCGTCATTTAAGCACCCCAACAATTGGATTTTTTTGTTGTTATTGCATATGCAAATGTCTGGTTAATTTATCCTCACAATAGGCTTCGGTTTCCAACACATATCTTTCCTGCAGCAGTTGCAGTTGGTACAGCATGAACATGAGAACAATACTGATAAGAAGCGCAATCAGGGTTGAGTTAAACGCCACTCCCAAACTGCGGGTAACACCGAAGATATTTCCTTCAATTGCCTGGTACGCCTGCCCAAGCGCATCTCCAATTCCCCGGACAGTACCGATGAATCCGATGGAAGGAATTGCCCAGGCAACATATCTGATCATAGTCAATTCGGATTCCAGCCGTTCGCCTTCCGCAGCGCAGTATGCATGGGTAGCATCCGCTACATCCTGAATATTGCGAGTAGAACTGAATCTTTGCAAACCCGCAAGCAACGCTCTTGGAAGCAATGCGTTCCGTTGATAAGGAGGCAGCGCTTGAATCTCCCGGGATAGTTCCCGGGTATCTTCAGGCAGTATACGCACGCCCTCGGCAAGCGGAATCAAATCCCTTTCTAACAACGTTCGATGCCTTATGGTGGTGACGGCTTTAAACACCATAATGGCCAGCGCCCAGAACATGAGAATAAAACACGATTCCTGTTCATAGTCACGAATCATCACATAGACCGACCGTTCGGTAGTCTGGTCTTTGTCCTTTTCGATCATAGCGGCCTTTTGGGCCAGGATGGTATCGGCATTGGGACGGATGATGCCCACGTAAGCGGCATGGACAACAATGATAATGAATATTAGGGAGAACAGCTGGTAAATAAATTCCATGGATAAGGGCAATGTTTTTTTCATGATGTATTCTTTTAGTTGATTTTTGATATAAGAAAATTTTGCAGTTTTAATAATTCCTTCATTAATCAAGTTTCTCTTTGTCTGATAGCATGTGCAACAAGCAATCCGATGATTCGGATTTTATTCAGCAGGCGGAAAGCAAGTCGATCAAATGTCATATGGGAAATCCACCTCCTGGTCTGCCGGAATTGTTTCTGAAGGGACGAACGGTTTCAGCTGTTTTGTGTTTTTTCGGACATTTTTCTCTTTTGTCATGGTTTTCGATTGGGTTGTTTTTCCCTCGGCTTTTGAAAGATCATTGGCAGTAACTGTGTTCGACGTTTTCTTTGGATCATTTTGTGCAAAATATATTCCTCGAAAACCCACATCATCGCGTTTGTTATCACTGTAACTGCGATATGCCAGCCTTAAAGTGCTGATGCTTCCGTGCTTCCAGCTGGAGCCGCGGATCACATGGTGTCTACCGTGCCCCGGTCCGGCCGGGTCCACATACGTCTTTTCGGGCGAATAACTGTAAATCGAATAATAGTCGTGACACCATTCCGCCACATTTCCCCCCATATCGTACAGGCCCAGCTTGTTGGGTTTAAATTTGGCAGAAGGAGCTGTTACCGCATATCGGTCATTGTACCCTTCAAGGACGGTCGGAAGCAAGTCTTTTGCGGATTGATCGGAATAATTCCCCGATAACTGCTCGGGGGGAAATTTGTGACCCCATGGATATTTCAAGGATGTCCCCGTGTTGGTAAACCGGGCACAATATTCCCACTCCGCTTCGGTAGGCAGTCGGTAGCCGGTATTTAGCGGATCTACTGAAACCAGCTTCTCCCCTTTTTTAATATAGGCAGGTGGTAGTGCCTGCTTTGTGCTGAGCCAGTTGCAGAACAGAGCCGCCTGTTCCCAGGTTATCCGAACCACGGGCTGATTGTCACGGTTCAGATGTTTAGATTTGAAAGTTCCTGAATTGTGCCGGGCCATAAATTTCTTGAATTCTTTGTTCGTTACTTCTTGAAGGCCCATATAGAACGGACGTGTCAGTTTGACCTTCCTTAGGGTCTCATTGGATTTGCGTCCCTGTTCTCTGCGTGAAGATC
>JAFDFH010000008.1 GCA_019309945.1 Deltaproteobacteria bacterium | reverse complement strand
CCTTAGCATTTTATCTTCAGCGCATTCGGGAGAACTTTGAAGGTAAATGCATTAGCTTCCCATCCTTCATTCCCATCGATTAGCAGCACCATGAACCGTTCTGAGGATACAGTAACATGTTGACCCGTTAGGTAATGACCGACCCGATTGCCAATAGTGAATGATGTTGCTACTCCGAAAATAAATTTAAAGAATCCTGAGGTGATGCATAAGATATGCAGATGGCCATCGTCAAAGCAGGCTCGTGGCACAACTTTCATACCAAAACCATAGTATGGCTGCTTTACAACCATAAGGCTTAACAGGTTTTTTACTTCAAAAACTACTTTATCTATGACGATCTTAGCAGCTGTTGGCTTATATTCTCTGAAATATGATTTTAAAAGGGCCTTGAAATATGCTTTAAAGCCAGTAATACCTTGGGGAAGATATTGGTCTCGGAGCTGAATAATTTGCCCCTCGATCCCTACTGATGCTATATAAGCACGCCTTTTTGCGCTGCAACTCACAAGATCGTATTCATGTATCTGACCGTTTTTAATCCGCATCGCGATATCAGCTAGGCTTCCTTTATATCGAAGAGCGCTCTGCATAGCATTGCCGGTTCCTAAGGGGAGATAAGCAATTGGTGTTTTAGCTGTATCGATAGAATTGATAATATCAGAAAGGGTTCCGTCACCACCTGCAACTACGAGCACATCGCAACGTCTGGCGAGCTCTTGCCCGCATTGAATGAAATCGTTTATATTAATAGCATCAAGACCATGTATTTCTGCATTTAAAATGCCGGCAGCCTTAGCCAATTTTAGACGCTTTTGATCGACGGTCATTTTGCCAGAGACAGGATTGGTGATAATCGCGTATTTCACGTCACAAACCATTGTCTCACGAAATCTTTCCCGGCTGTTCATAAACTCCCTTTAAATTTTCTTAAATATCGGATTACTTCAAACCGCGTTCATCTCAATGCTGGCCATGAGGTAATCCCGGTCTTTGTCATTGCGGACAAAAACACCCGGATTTCCGAGTCTGATGTTTTTCAAACCAGTGGATTTCACTTTCCTGTAAGCGTCAATCATTTCTTTCGTGTTGGGACTCCTGAAGTCCTTCATCTGATGTTCCGGGAAAAAGGCAAGTATGGTAAAGGGGATCGCGGGGTCAATCACGGCTAGATCCCGGGCAATTTTTTCCAGTTCATCGCTTTCAACCAGGTTAGGAATATAGAGGGACAATACTTCCAAGGTAAATTTCCGCTTGAGAATTTCTTCAGGGAGTCTTAAGATATGTTCGTTGGAACATCCTGTGAGCCATTTATGTTTTTTGACATCGTGGGCCTTAATATCCAACCAGAAAGCATCCACACCGGAAGCCTGGAGATGATCAAGGTTCTGAGGTGTGAGGCCGTAACCATTGGTTTCAATCAGTACCCATAGTTTGGTTTGGGTTTTGATGAGACGCGTGCATTCTATGTAGAATTCGGGACAGCAGGTAAGGTCCCCGCCTGTGAAGGCGACAATGTTCCTCGCCGGGCCGAAACCCTGGGGACTTAAAAGGATGGCCTCCGGATCGATCACCAACTTTTCGTATTCCATGCTTTTCTTCAGGATGTCCTCAGGTGTGTACCAGGACCCATCCTGTACTTTGCTGAAATACCATGAGTGACATTTTCGGCAGGAGAAATTGCACCCGGATTGATATATGGAGAGATAGTTTTCAGGCCGCGAGAGGTGAACGGAGGTGATAAGGCGGTACGGTTCGCCCTTTTTATATTTTAGTGTCGCCTGACATGCAGGCTGACGCTTTCCGTCTACTTTGACCAGACAGCTTCCGGGCGCGAGGCCCTGTTTTTTGAGCTGGCATTTTGATGGTTTCATGGTTTTTTTCTTTCAATGCTAACACAGTCTCCCTTTTATTCTCAAATAGTTTGTTTTCCCGGGGGCACGAAACGGTAACCCCTAACATTGATCCATTTTAGGGAACTATGCATCCTGCTTTTCTTTACAAACCTTTGGACAATTATGCCGTTCAATGCCATTTGTGCCAGCGGCGGTGCAAAATCGCCTCTGGCAAGAGCGGTTACTGCAGGACGCGGAAGAACCTGGACGGCAAGCTCCTCATAGAACGGGCGAATTACCGAATCGTTCACTACCATTTAGACGGAACCTGTTGCGGTCATTGCGGCCATCCTATAGCGGGTTATTTTTAAGCCATCGCCCCCCTAATGAGCGGGCACTTTATAGGGAACGGGAAGCGATGAAAAAATTGGCTGCAAAGAAGACAGATGACCCATCTGAAAGACGGATAACGCCCATTATTACTAGCAATAGGAAGAATTTTGTAACTTCTCAATATGTTCAGGTAGACCCGCTAGGCCCTCGGCTTTTGCAACGATAGGGGCGATTATAAGTTGATATATGTATTATTTAATGATATTAAGCTTTTATGCCACGTAAAGTCCGCATAGCTGTGCCGTGGTAATCAGTGTTGGGGAAAGATTGACGTATTTTTTATTTTAGGCTCTGCGGGACGTAATTTCCTGAGTTGGACAACCTGTTTTCGACCTTGTCGCTAAGGGCCATTTAGCAAGGGGATTTTCCCGTAAAAAGCGGAAAAAATAATGCAATACATCTTGCTCGTTATCTTTTGGATCACCTGGTGTTCGCTTCACAGTGCACTGATCAGCCTTGCCGTCACCGAATCGCTTCGAAAACGGTTTCCGAACAGATTCCGTTTTTATCGAATCTTATACAATCTCTTTGCCGTTGCCACCCTGCTTCCGGTACTTTTCTACACCTTTTCCCAGGAGGGAGCGCCGATTGTCGCATGGGAGGGCTCTTGGCGGGTCGTGCCGATCCTGCTGGGGAGCGTTGCCCTGTTTTTTTTCGTGGCAGGCGCCCGACGCTACAATCTTTTCCAGTTTCTCGGGTTTCGACAAATCAAAGAGGAAAAGGCCTGCAGCGTGCTCACCGATGACTGCTCGCTGGACACCTGTGGGGTGCTGTCCATTGTTCGCCACCCCTGGTACAGCGCCGGCATCCTCATTGTCTGGGCGCGGCCCCTGGACTTGGCCGCCATTTTGACCAACCTAATCGTCACCGGGTATTTTTTAATTGGTACCTTCCTGGAGGAAAGAAAGCTGCTGGCTGAGTTTGGGGAGGATTACATCGATTATAAGCGACAGGTGTCGATGTTTTTTCCGTTCAAATGGGTCCTACAAAAGCTAAGAGGTAAACAGTATCAAGGGAACTAGGGAACATAGGATGTCCCCTAGTTCCAACGGCATAAAAATCGTTTGGCCTGCCCAGTGAGAATAGTGTCAAAGTTTGACTGGTTGTTGCCCCAATGCTTCTCTTATGTTTTTGGTGCGTAGTACTCAGGACTTCTGAATAGTAACCTATTGATTTTATTTATGCCTAACCCGGACAATCCGGAACCAAAAATATTTGCCACCAAGGCACAAAGACACGAAGAACTTTATTTTGTTATTCTTTCTCAGTGTCTTGGTGGCTTTGTGGCGAAAATATTTTGTTAGATAAATCCTTCGCAAATATGATGTGATTTGAATAAATAGGTACTAATTTCGGCTGATCAACGAATTGTGGCTGGTAATGGGTTTGGGAAACAGGCCGTGAAGACCTGACTCCCAAGCTTTTCTAAAAAGAAGAAATCTTGGGATTATGGAAACCTGTTCAGACATATTTCGATTTAAACACTGTTTAAAAATATTTGTTGTTCTGTTGACCATTTTTTCATGTGCTGCAGCTTCACAGGCGGTCGGGTTAAATGCGGCCCACCGTATCCAGGTTGAACTGGTTCCTGATGAAATGAGGCTGAACGGCAGAGATGACATCGCGATCCAAACCAACGGAATCCAAGTTCTGGAATTTCGTCTTTCCGAACGTATAGCGCAGCTCAAAGTGGAAGTTAACCAGAATCCGCGAAATTTCAATTTTGAAAATGGCCGCCTGAAGCTAAACCTTGAAACGGATGAACAATTCCATGATGTGCAGGTCAGCATTCACTATTCGGCCATATTTGACGACCCGGTTCCGGTGCGTCCCGTAAACACCGATAATCCCGGTTTCGGTGTTACCGCAACCATCTCGCCAAAGGGCAGCTTTTTGCTGGACGGCGCCGGATGGTACCCCGAACTGGTGGACAGCGTTGCAACTTACCGGGTGGAGGTCAGCGCGCCCGCCGGTCTGATTGCCGTCACTGCGGGCCGGTCACGGGGTCATGTAACCGCAAACGGAAAAACCGTATCCGCATGGGAGGTAAACTATCCGGTAGAGGGTCTGTCCCTTTCCGTTGCCCGGTATGTGGTTGCAAAAAAACAGGTGGGCAAGGTAACGGTGGCGACCTATTTGTTACCGCCAAACAAACAACTGGCGGCATCATACCTGGAGGCCAGCGCCAACTATATTGGGCTTTATTCGGATCTTTTCGGGGCGTATCCATTTGAGAAATTTGCCGTGGTTGAAAATTTCTTTCCTACGGGATATGGCTTTCCTTCTTACACACTCATGGGAGGCAGGGTGCTGCAACTGCCGTTTATTATTCATACCAGCCTGGGCCATGAAATCGCTCATTGCTGGTGGGGCAACGGGGTTTATGTAGATTACGCCGCCGGCAACTGGAGCGAAGGTTTGACCACCTACGTGGCGGATTACCTGTTCAAGGAGATGAAATCCAAAAATGCCGCCCGGGATTACAGACGGCAATGGCTACGAAATTTTTCGACGCTGGTGGGGCCGGATAGCGATGTTGCTTTAGACCGGTTTCAGAGTCGTTATAACCCGGTCAGCAAAGCAATCGGTTATGACAAAGGCGCTATGGTCTTTCACATGATCCGGCAAATCCTGGGCGCCGAAGCCTTTTGGGGAGCCTTGCGGGACCTGTACCGGGACCGCCTTTTCCGGCGGACTTCCTGGACCGACCTGCAACACGCATTTGAAACCCGCGGGAAACGTTCCCTGCAGGATTTTTTCGACCAGTGGATATTCCGTAAAGGTGCGGCTCAGTTCAGCGTGGATGCCGTCCGGGCTGAACGCACGGGCGGCATCTGGAAGGTAAGCGGACGGATCATTCAGCTTCGGCCCTATTATAATTTCCCCTTAATACTCGCACTTAAAACCCCCGAAAAGATGACCACCCAAATAATTGACGTATCCGGACAGGCCACAACCTTTGAGTTGACGTGTAACGACCGGCCCCAAAAACTCACGGCAGATCCCGATTATGATATTTTCAGGCGGCTTTATCCCTCGGAAATCCCGCCTGCCGTCAACGCCCTTAAAAGTTCGCCGTCGGTTGTGACGGTATTGTCCGATCACCTCGATACGGAGTTAAAGAAGGCTGCTGAAACACTTGTGCTTTCATTGGGCTTGAAATATAATGAGTTTGTTACTGAAGATGAGTTGAAGCGGCAAGGGCTGGTTAAAAATGACATTTTGATGATCGGTCGCCCCCGGAACAAAGATCTCTTAAAAAAAATGCCGGCCATGGTCACCATCCGGGCAAAGTCCTTTTCGCTCAATAATGTATTATATGACAAGGCATCTGATGTTTTTTTTGGTGTATTTGATCATCCTTATGCCGAAAATCGTATTGCTGCTCTGTTTATGCCGTTATCGTCGCAATCAGGCAAGATTGTGGCCGGAAAAATCACCCATTACGGGAAATACAGTTACCTCACATTTCACAGCGGGAAAAATAGCGATAGGGGCGTCTTGCCGGTGGAAATGTCACCGCTGATGTATGCGTGGGGTCACAGTAAATGATTAGAGGACAGGTGCCGGGTGTCAGGTGTCAGGGGATAAGGAGATGGAAGTCGGAATAGACTGAGCATAGGGCATGGGGTAGAGAGTAGGTTTCAGGCTTCAGGTGTTCCCCGGCGGATCAATAGTTAATTACTTTAAGGTTTTCCCATGCATTGGATAATGAAATTGCAAAATAAGACAACCGCTTTTTATATTACATTTGTCATCTTGACGCTTCCGGTTTTAATGTCCTGCAGTGACAGGCAGGAGCCGGCCGAAACTACGCCTGTGCCGGCCAAAGCTGAAAGTTTTACGTTTTTTGATCTGGGAATCAATACGAAGTTAACCAACCATGTCCGGAAAGAGTTGGAAAATAAGCTCGGTCGCGATGCCATCGAGCATCGCAGCGTCATCGATTTAGAAATTAACTACCGGGGGTTTCTGAAAAAATATTTCCCGAATTTAGATGAACTGAACCGGCTATTAAATTTTCCGCCTGGAGAAAGAGTCGAGCATAACACGGTTAAGCTCATGTACCGCTACGCTCAAAAGCAAAATGTGCCTTTTAAATACGTGGAGCTGGTTTTCTCGGGCTATACAAAAACACCTTTGCTGTTTAAAATAACTTTCCGAAAAGATGAAGCCGATATCGTAAAAACGTTGGAAACAAAATACGGCCGGCCGGGGGTCATCGACTGGCAGGAAGAAAACGGTACATCCATGTTCTGGAAGAAAAATACCGATTTTTTGATCGTATCCCTGGTACCCGACCAGTTTGGCCGTCATGAATATCATATTGTGATCTATTATGTTGATAACCTGAAACAACTGGTTGCTACAAAAACAAAAGAACAGGAAAGAGCCAAGTCGGGAAAAACAGCATTTTGAGTACCTTCTCAATATGTTCCGGTAGGCCCGCTACGCTATCCGGCGATGCCGGCCCGGGCCATCAGCGGTGCCAAAACGGCAAGGCTTGTTGTTCCGGCTTCCACGGGGGTGTCGACATAGGGATAAAGCTCCAGACTTATATCATGCGCGTATTCAAGGCGCTGCATCGTCTGGAAAATCGGTAAAAAGTCGATGGCGCCCTGTCCGGCAATCAGGTGGTTGTGCCTGCGATTGGAAGCGATGTCTTCGATGTGCATGTGTCCCACCCATTCAAAGAGTTCTTCCAATGCCGCAACGGGGTCCTCTCCGGCGCAAAAGAAATGGCCGATGTCAAAATTGATCCCCACGGCCGGCGACTGAATCTCGCGGACAAAGGGTTTGATTTCGGTCGTGCGTTCCATGAGCAGGTCGGGCTCAGGTTCTATCAGCAATCGAACACCCAGTTCTTCAGCCTTTGGAATCACTTTTGCCAGTTCCTCATGAAACAGGGACAGGGCTGTTTTACGGATCATGCCCTTTGGAAGCGGCCCACCCGGTGGGATCGAAATATTGGCACACCCTAAAAAGGCGGCGATTTCCAGGCAGGCCAGGGTGTGCTCCACCCGGATCCGCCGTCTGGCCGGATCGGCTTCAATCCATGAGGGCAGATAGGTATCTCCCACGGCAAACAGGGTGAAACTGTTAAGGTTGGTGGGTTTCAGTCCGTTTTGAATGAGGGTCTTTTTGACCTCTTCGAGTTTTTCGGCTGTGTATTCCGGTGGGTAGAGGTGGGGCTGGTCACACATGATCTCCACACCCTTGAAGCCGATAAGGGAGATCTTCTCCATTGATTCTATGAGTGCGTATTTTACAAAGGCATTGGTGCTGTATCCGAAAATCATACTGACCATCCTTTTGCTTCGGCCTTTCACTTTCAGGCAGGGCTCGATGGGGAAACAGAGCGTTTTTCAATGATTTGCCTTTCCAGGCGATGCAATGCGGTCAATTGGTCCTGGAACGTCAAGGGAGGGTTGGGTCCAACCGGTTTTTTAAAGAAAAATCCCAGCTCGGGAATGGTACCGCCCATGCCGGCCATTTTCAGGGCGGCCACCCAGCGGGCCAGGTCAATGACCATCGGTGCCGCCAGGATGGAGTCGCGGCCCTGCAGATTCAGGCGCAGACTCATAGGCAGTCCGAAGAGGCCTGAAAAATCGATCACATCCCAGGCTTCCTTTGCGTCTCCTCGGGGTGGATAATAGTCGATATGCACTTTATGGGCGGATTCACCGTACCGCCCACCCACTGTATAACCCAGGATATCATTCAACAACTGGGTCTTGTTTTTCATCTTGCCACAGGCCCTGTCCGGATCCATAAGATTTTTCCCGTCCGCGTTACCCAGGATATTGAGGCTGTACCAACCATCAACAGTCATGGATCGGGCTTTGAAAGCCGAAGCCAGCACAACTTTAAAATAGGTTTGGCCGCTTTTACCGTCCCGCCCGGCCAGGGGGACGCAGCGCTTTTGGGCCTCCTCACAGACGGCGTCAAGTTCAATGGTGTTGGGCGTATAGTTGACCACCGGTATGCCAGCCAGGACAGCGGCGATGCCATAGGCCAGATCGGGGGGGGTGGTTCCCCTTGTCGTTAGCAATTGGTCCAGGGTTTCAAACCGCCGGGATTTGTCAAGATCACAGTTGGCCGGCAGTAGATTGACCATTACCGGTTCGGCATCGGGGTGTTCGGCCTGAAATGCGCGGATATCGGCCCGAATCGCCTCCACCTGATGTTCCAGGGCATCGCCTGCCGATGGCGCCGGTCGGATCGTCAGGCCGGTTAAATCAACGGCATGAGGTTCCCAAAGGGATGATGGCAAAACACCATGCCGCTTCACGGCATCAGGCAATACCTCGGTCGAAATATCCCATCCACCCATTTTTATCCGGTCGAGTCCCCCCAAAAAGGGGAACTTTTCCGCCGTGGTCAGCCCGCCAAGCCCCTGATAGGGTTCGGATTTCAAAACTGCCGCGGCAACCGCTACGGTGGAGGCCACAGCCCCCTTGGCACCGGCCACCATAAGCAGCAGGGCCGGCGTGTCTTCTTTTTCTGGAAAAGCCATATTGGTCTATCGATCGATACAGGTTGAAAATAACCAGCGAAAGCGGATTTCAGCGCTTAAAACCGGTTTGACGGAGCAAGCCGTGGAGCGAAAACGGTTTATAGCATAAAAGGATGATGGGTCTTTGTCAAGTGGCTCGCCGGAACCGGCAGGGAAACGTCAAAGTCAACTCTAACTGATTCAGATAGAAGCTATTTGCTTGCCCGGGAAAAGCATGGGGCCGGTAATGAAAATGTGCGTTTATATGCGCTGGTTTTTATGATATGGGTTAAACCTGCCACGACAAACAAGGATAGATGCAGCAGGTGCTGTACATCACATTATATGTCGGGAGATAGACCAAGGTCAGGTCTTTACGGATGATACGGACCGATATAATTTTGTCCAAGTGATCAATTAATTGAACCATGAAAGGAGTTTGTGCATGCATCGTGTGATGATTCATCCGGCGACTTACGAGAATTGCCGGCAAGCCGTGGATCGAGCATTTGAGCTCTTTCCCGTCGATGTTTTCAAGAAAAAAGTCTTGGTGAAACCGAACGTGCTCAGGGCGTCAAAACCGGAAGAGGGGGTTGCAACACATCCGGCGGTACTCAGAGCGGTGGTCGAGAAATTGGAACAGATGAATCCGGCCAAGATTGTGGTGGGGGACAATCCGGGGGTTTTCAGTTACGGTGCCAATGAAAAAGGTTTCGAAGAGACCGGCCTGTTGAAAGCAGCCCAAGGATACTACCGCAATATCGGTAACGAGAGCGTAAAGGTCGATTTTGATCCGGACTATTCCAAACGGCTCAGCGTGTCCCGGGAAATCATGGAAGCCGATGTAGTCATTTCCCTTCCGAAATTCAAAACACACGGCCTGACCGTTATGACCGGCGGCATTAAAAACAGCTACGGTTTTCTACCCGGCGCCCAAAAGGCGATGCTGCATCGGAAGGCCGGTGAACCGAAGAGATTTCACGATGTGGTGGTGAAAGTTTTTCGGCTGCGGATTCCCGATCTTTTTATCCTCGATGCCGTGGTCGGTATGGAAGGTAATGGCCCAGCATCTCCGGACTTGAGAACCATCAACCGCATAATGGCATCGGACAATGCCGTGGCGCTAGATGCCACGATGTCACGCATGATGGGGCTTGAACCGGGAAAGCTGCGCTTCCTCCGAAAAGCCGCCGATCAGGGACTTGGCAGCTACGAATCAAACGCCCTAGAGATCATCGGTGAATTGACGACCATTCCGGATTTTAAACTGCCGCCACTGGGGGGCGAAGCGATTACCAAGTCGACCGCTTTGCAGGAGGTGATCCGCGACAAAACACTGCTCCGCCCGAAAGCGGATCCGGAATTGTGCACGGGGTGCGAAACCTGTGTCGAACAATGCCCGGTATCCGCTCTGAGTATGTCAGACAGCCTGCCGGTGGTTGATGCCGATACATGCATCATGTGTTTCTGCTGCCAGGAAATCTGCCCTGAGAAAGCGATTGCATTGCAGTGAGGAGCAAAGGAAATGAATGCTGCCAAAGCTCGAATTGTGAATTATGATGGCGTCGTAAAAAGTCTCATCTACTGCGTTGTAGCTGTTTTTCAGGAACTCGACATACTATATGTATAGTCTTGTCCCTGAAAAACCACTACGCCTTGTATATGAGCCTTTTTACTTAGCCATCCGACGCTTATTCAAATACTTTTTACGAAACCGTCAATTATAGCTTGACAATTAATTCCCCCTTTAGGGAGAGAGTTAAAACAGTAGATCTACCGGAGGGAGCGGAAAAACTCCGGGCTCTGGCACAAAAGAAATAAAACGGGAGTGGAATATGAGCAAAACTCGCCATGAGGAAAAAGGATGGTGGGATACGTCTATCATCCGGGTCAGTCCGAACGAACTGCTAATCAAAGGCTACGCCATTGAAGACCTGATGGGTCGGGTAAGCTATGGCGAAATGGCTTATTTAATGATCATGGGAGAACTGCCGCCGCATCCCAAAATTAAAGGTTTGATAGAGGCTCTACTTGTCGCGGTTTGCGATCATGGAGCGAATTCCCCCGCTGTGGCTACCGCTATTATGGGTGCAACGTGCGGGATTCCCTTGAACTGTGTAATGGCTTCAGGTATGAATCTGCTGGGTGAAATCCACGGCGGTCCGATTGAGGCGGCAACGCGGCTCTTTTATGATACCGACCGGATTATTGAAGAAACGGGTCGCTCACCCGATGACGTAGTCGATGAAATTTGCCGCCGCTATCGAGAAGAAAAGCAGTATCTACCCGGGTTCGGACATCCTGTCCACGACAGGGACCCAAGGGTGATCCGCCTCTTCGAGTTGGTCAAGGAAGCTCAAATAGAAGGCCTAGTATCGGGCCGGTTTATGAAATGGGCGCAAACATATGAGCAGGTACTCCCAAAAATATTCTCGAAAAATAAGATCCCCCTGAACATCGACGGCGGAGGCGCCGTGGCTTTATGTGAATGCGGTATTCCCGCGGAAACGGCCATGGGTTTTGTGTGTCTTTCACGAGGTTTGGGCCTGATGGCTCACGGGTTCGAGACAAAGCTGCGCAACGAACGGCTCAAGGCCCCGATGCCTTCGGATCTGATTCGCGAGCATATGACATACTCGGGGCCCTCTCCCAGAAAGCTTCCGGAATGGAAAAGCGGGAAAGGGGATAAAGGGGAAAAAGCATGAGCAGCAAAGTGCTGGAGTCTTAGAGAATGGTGTCAAAGCCTGTAGAGAAATGGGGCAAGTCTATTTTGGTCACATGGATCTCGGCATAGGGACGCGTGGGACATCCATTTGTAAATCAGTTGAACCCGATTTAAAAGATGATTGCAACGCCACCGACACTTTCCAAATCCCGATTTCTCTCCGGCCTTCAGTGTCCGCTGCGGCTGTGGTACCAGTGCTATAACAGAGAGTTGGCTTCGGAAATCACACCTCTGCAGCAGGCGATTTTTGACATGGGTCACGAGGTCGGCTTTTTAGCCACGGAGTTTTTCCCGGGTGGTATTTTGATCTCCGAAGACCACCGGCACCACGAAGACGCAGTAGCGTCCACCATCAAAGCTATTCATGACCGCAATATGGGAGCTTTGTTCGAAGCAGCCTTTCTCGAGGATGACGTCCGGATCCGCGCGGATATTTTGGAGCGAAGAACGGATAAGCGCTGGAACCTCATCGAGGTGAAGTCGGCAACCTCGGTGAAAGATGAGTATTTAACGGATGTGGCGGTCCAGTATCATGTTCTGAAAACTGCCGGGCTGGATCTTGACCAGGTATTCCTGATGCATATCAACCGGGAGTATGTTTTTGACGGTAAGCGGCTCGACCTGAAGAAATTATTTATCCTCGGAGACGTTACCAGTAATGCTATCCATCTGCAGAATTTCGTTCAGGAAAACCTGATCGAACTCAAAGCAATGCTGTCCCGGTCCCAGTCGCCCAATGTTGAACCTTCCCGTCACTGCCACCAGCCTCACACCTGTGAGTTCTGGGAGCACTGTACCCGGAATAGGCCCGAAAACTGGATCTTCGACCTGACGGGCATCCGCCAGGGACGAATGATCGATTTGAGCGGGAAGGGAATCACCCGGATCGAAGAGATTCCAGACACATTTCCCTTATCGGCAATCCAGCAGAGAATCCGAACGTGTGTCGCCGAATCCAGGGCATACGTCTCCAAGGACTTGAGCGCGATACTCAAGGACGTGAAGTATCCGGTTCACTTTTTAGATTTTGAAACCGTCAGCCCTGTCATCCCGCGTTATGCAGGAACGCGCCCCTACCAGACCATCCCGTTCCAATGGTCCGATCACATTCTCTTTGATGACGGAAAAATCGAGCATCGGGAATATCTTTGCAGCGAAGACAAGGACCCCAGAGATGAATTCGGTCGCACATTATTGAACACATTGGGAAGCAACGGAACTATTTTCATCTACACAAACTATGAAAAACGAATTATCAATGGACTTGCGGAATATTTGCCTGGACGCAGAGCTGATCTACTAAAAACTATCGATCGATTCAAGGATCTGTGTGCGATTATCAAAGAGCACTTCTACCATCTTGAATTTCATGGTTCCTTTTCACTCAAAGCCGTGCTCCCCGGCCTTATTCCGGAAATGAGCTACAAAAATCTCACAATCCAGGAAGGTGCCTTCGCATCCGTGGAATATCTGCACATGATAGATCCATCCACGCCGAATGAGGAAAAACAGAAAATCAGAAGGAGTCTTTTGACTTACTGCAGTCACGATACCCTGGCCATGTTAAGAATCAGGGATGAACTTATGAGATAATGGAAAGGTAACATGAAAACAGAAATACCTCCCAACGATTTGATTTTGGATGCCATTCAGGGGGTCCGGCGTTTTATCACCGAAACAACAGGCAAAGAACCCACCGACGAAGAGATCGCCGACGCTCTGAAGCGCTATTTCGTTCTCAATGAAATCAAAGCGCACATTCTGATGGTCCGGAGCGGCTGATAGCAGGTTTTCTAAAAGTGAGCAGCTGACTCTTCTTGACGAAGACGGTCCCAGTAAATAAGATGAAAGAGAGGCAAATTTATCAATTTCATATAGGAAATCGGGAGGAGGGCGTTATGAACAAACATCTTGTTTCGATCAGCATGTATAAAAAACCCATGGATTCAGTCAAGAAAGCCGTTGAGCTGTGCCACGGTCTGGATCATCTTCCTGAAAAAGCGAAAGTTTTTATTAAGCCGAATATCGTTTTTTGGACCCGAGCAGCGGCTTTTCCAAAGTGGGGAACCATCACCACTTCCAGGATTGTAGAGAATATCGTTATTTTGTTAAAAGAACACGGCATCGATGACATCACCATCGGAGAGGGAATTGTATTGCAAAAACCCAAAGACACGGCCACCCCGGCCCATGCGTTCGAATCCCTCGGATACAATACTTTAAAAAAAAGATACGGCGTAAAATGTATCGATATCCACCAGCGACCGTTTGAAAAATATGATATCGGCGAGGGGATGGTGCTTAACTACAATGCCGATATTCTTCAAAGCGATTTTGTCGTCAATCTTCCGGTATTAAAGACCCATCTTCAAACGGTGGTTAGCCTTGGAATCAAAAACCTCAAGGGAATGATCGATATCGAATCGCGAAAAAAATGCCACAACACGCACCCGGAAATGGACCTGCACCATTGTGTGGCGAGGCTGGCAGACAGGCTGCCCCCTTCTTTAACCCTGGTGGATGGAATTTATTCCAACGAAATGGGCCCTCATTATAGTGGAAATATACGACGGAGCAATCTTCTAATCGCCTCGGCCGACATACTTTCGGCCGACATGGTCGGCGCCAAAATCCTTGGCTATGACCCCTCCCGGGTGCCGCATCTGGTGCTTGCGGCACAGGATCGTAACAGACCTATTGATATGTCTGATGTTGAAGTGGTGGGAGAAAAAATTGAGGCTGTCACATCCCTGCATGAATACACCTTTCCCTATGACGAAACCAAAAAACTTCCCATCAGATTTGCTGAAAAAGGGATTAAAGGTCTAACCCTCGGCAATATCGACCTAAGCGTGTGCACTTACTGCGCGGAAGTACTTCCATTGGTTTTTCCCTTTCTTTCCATGGCCTGGAAAGGGGAGCCCTGGGATGACGTGGAGGTGCTCTTTGGTAAAATACAAAAGCCGACACCCGGCAAAAAAAAGACCATCCTGATTGGAAAGTGTATGTATCAGGCGAACAAGGACAACCCGGATATCCAGGAAATGATTCCCGTGAAAGGATGCCCCCCCCAACTGGAAAATGTCCGTAAAGCCTTTGAACAGGCCGGAATCGACCTGGGCCCGCTATTTGGAAATATTGACGCTGTTGTCGCCGGCATCATGCGCAGGTACAAGAGCAGACCCGAGTTTGAAGAATCTTTTTATACAATCCAGGAAGAAGGGCAAACCGCTAAAATCGGGGAATCCAGGGATGCCCCTTTAGGCAAAAGGGAATATTATCCAAGTGCAGGTTCACTTTTTGCCGAAGCCCTCCAGGAACACGGTACGGAAATCGCTTTCGGTGTCCACGGCGGTGAGCTGATGAGCATCATTGACACAATGAGCCGCAAAGGGATCAAGCTGATTACGGTACGTCATGAACAGACGGCGGTGTATGCCGCAGAGGCGTATTCCAAGGTAACGGGTAAGGCCGGCGTATTTTATGCCAACAGCGGCGCGGGAACCGCCAATCTGGCAAGTGCTTTGCAGCAATGTTATCTCAGTTGCTCACCGGCGGTGGGCATTTGCGGCGGTACGATGGCGGGACACGAGCGCTCCTACACGGGATTGCCTTCTTATGCTGAACACATGTTTTCGCGAATCACCAAGTGGACCCAACGGATCGCTGGAGATTTTTCGGTCAAGCATTTTATTTCCAAAGCCTTTAAGGATGCTCAAACGTATCCCAAGGGACCTTGTGTGGTGGAATTTCCCATTTTTTCAATGTCCGGTCCGGTAACGACCCCCAATCTCATGACTTTATCAGCCCGGATGCTGGAAAAACACAAATGGCGTGGCGAGGAGACCGGAAAACCGATGCCTCCGCCGGGCGGAGACCCGGAGCTGATCGAAAAGCTGGTCGAAAAGATTTGTAAAGCGAAAAAACCGTTAATACTTGCCGGGGATGGTGTTCACTGGTCCGGAGCCGGGAAGGAGCTGGCCGAGTTCGCCGAATTGGCGCAGGTGCTCGTCACCGGACGGCGCCTGGGTCGAGGCGCCATGCCCGAGACCCACCCTTATCATATAGGGTGGCGACTGAACCGCAAAGAATTGCCCGAGTGTGACCTGCTGGTGTTGATTGGCATGAAGGTTGGCATGTTCGATTCCGCCTTCGGCCAGGGGTGGCCCAAATGTATTCAAATAAACGAGTCCCCCGAACACATCTGGGAATACTTAAAGACGGACATGATTATCATCGGCGGCCCCAAAGTCGTGCTCAAACAGATGATTCAATGCATGCAAGCCAACCAAATGAAACCGCCGGAAACCAGAATCGACTGGATCCACAGGGTGCAGAAATCGCAGCATGAGTATGACGACAAGCTTGCACTTAAGGCTTTGAAATACAAGGACAATCACCCCATTCATCACGGATGGCTCTGTAAAGCGCTCTGGGATACATGTGAAGAACTTTACGACGGTATGAATCGCATCATCATCGACGGTTTCACTATTTCCGGATTCATACCATCCTTTCCCAAAACGCGTTATTCAGGACAAATCATGGATGCCTCGGAGCATGCCGGTGTTGGACACGGTGTTGGAATGGCCATAGGCGCTGCTTTAGGAGACCCGGAGGCCAGGAATCATCCCACAATCGCCTTGATGGGGGATGGAGGGATAGGGGTCGCCGGGTTCGATATCGAAACTGCTCTCAGATACGAGCTTCCCATTGTTTATCTGATTACCAACAACGACGGATGGCTCACGGGCTTGAAATATAATTTTTACGGCAAGGGATGGGAAGCTTTGGGGCCCCAGGATCGCCGCTACGGACATGAGTTTCTTCCCGGGATCAAGTACGACCGACTGTCAGAGGTTTTCGGAATCCATGGTGAATTTGTGGAGGAGCCAGGGGATTTCCGTCCAGCCTTGGAGCGCGCCCTAAAATCGGCTGAAGAAGGCAAAACAGCGGTTCTCAATGTCAGGGTCGATCCCACACTGGTCAGCCCCGCGCTTCATCAAATAGGCCTCCAGGCCCAATACGGTCATGTCCCCTGGAATGAGTTACCCAAGCGTGGCAAGGCGATGCGTCGATTTTACCATTTCATGTTTCCGTGGAGCGAAACAGAGGTTCCCCCGGTTTCCGCACCGGATCCGTGGGAGCCTGTGGGGGAAGATGAGATGGAGCCATGATAGAAGCGGTTTCAAAACCCCATCTAAGGTCTTATGCCAAGGAGGAGCGAAATGGCAGTAGAAATGTCGAAAACGGAAATTTTAGTAAAAATTGAAGAGGACGCCGGACGATTCGGAAAAAAGATATAAGTTCTGAGAAAAACGCATCGCCAATGGCACAGGAGAGGCTTATGTCATATGAATTTAGAGAAAAAGCCGGTTTGCAGGATTATTTCAGCAAATCCCATGATTTGGTAAGGCGTTCGGTAAGGGAATTTGTGAAAAAAGAGATCCTGCCGTTTATCGAAGACTGGGAAGAAAAAGGCGAATTTCCCCGGGAGCTGTATAAAAAGGCCGCTGACGTCGGTATCCTCGGCAGTGGGTATCCCGAAGAAGTCGGCGGAACACCCGGGGACATTTTCTACCAAATCGCCGTATGGGAAGAACTGATGCGTTGCGGTTCAGGCGGCCTGGTTGCCGGGCTGGGATCTTTGGATATCGCCATTCCGCCCATCATACACCTGGGGACCGCGAGCCAAAAGGAACGCTATGTCAAACCGGTGCTGGAAGGAGAAAAGATTGCCGCCCTGGCCATTACCGAACCCGGCGGGGGGTCGGACGTGGCTAACATTCAAACCACGGCGAAACGGGAAGGGGACATCTACATCGTCAACGGCAGTAAAACTTTCATCACCAGTGGACACCGTGCCGACCAGATCACCTGTGCCGTGCGGACGGGCAAGGCCGGTGCCCACGGTATAAGCCTTTTGATCATTGAATCCGACACGCCCGGGTATTCGGTGTCGGAAAAATTGAAGAAAACCGGCTGGTGGGCGTCTGACACCGCCCAGATTTTTTTGGACGACTGTCGCGTTCCGGTGGAGAATCTTTTGGGGCAGGAAGATCAGGGGTTTTACGGAATCATGGAAAACTTTCAGACCGAACGACTGCAACTGGCGGTTATGGCAAATATGACCGCCCAGCTGGCCTTGGAAGCATCCCTGCAATACGCCAGAGAACGCGAGGCTTTTGGACGGCCGCTGACCGGGTTTCAGGTTACCCGCCACAAGCTCGTGGATATGGCTACGCAGGTAGAGGTAAGCCGTGAATTTACTTACCGGGTGGCCGCTAAAATGGATGCAGGAATAGACCAAATAAAGGAAATTTCAATGGCCAAGAATTTCGCCTGCGGTGTTAGTGACAAGGTCACCTATGATGCCGTTCAAATATTTGGGGGTTACGGGTACATGCGAGGCTACCTGGTGGAACGGCTCTTCCGCGATAACCGCATCCTTTCCATTGGTGGCGGGACCACGGAAATTATGAAGGAAATCATCGCAAAAATTATTTGTTAATCCGGAAAAAAGTAATACACATTCAGACGAAGGGGTTCACAATATCAATAGCAAGAACAAAATTTCAAATGATAGGTCTGGGGGGCAGACCATCTAAACACAGAGAAATCGTTGTTAAGATCATTACCGTGGGGTGGTATTTGTTTGGTGGTGCGATGATCGGTGTCTTTTGCGGTGCGGCCTTTGACATCGCCTTTGTCGCGATGGTTGCAGGAATCATTTGCGGTGGGGTGTTTCTGGGGCTTTCCCAGTATAACAGCAGGCTCGGGAGGATCTGCAACGATATTTTTATGACCCTCTGGCATCGTGCTCTAATAGCCGATCACTGGAGTCCACCCAGCGGGCATGTTCTGTTCTTCGGGCTGATTGGCGCAATTGCAGGTGGAGTTATTACGGCCTTCTTCGTTCTTTTAGACAGTCCTTTTTGGATCGAGTTCCCTAAATCGGTTTATGAGGCACCTTTAAATCTGGTTGTGGGTGTATTTTTAGGGATTGTTGTCTTTAATTTTAGAAAGGCAATTTCCAGCCAATTGGATATTCAATTTGACAGTAAAGCCGATCAACTGGTGGATGCAGCTAAAAAAGGCGATGCGCACAGACTACAGGAATTGCTTGCTGAGGGTGTCAATGTAAATGTAAAAGGTAAAGAATTTGATCTGACAGCTTTAATGGCGGCAGCAGGCAAAGGTCACATTGAAATTGTGCGGATTTTGCTGGCCAATAAAGTTGATGTAAATAAAAGGGAGAAAATCAATGATTGTACAGCCCTGATGGTTGCAG
>JAFDFH010000007.1 GCA_019309945.1 Deltaproteobacteria bacterium | reverse complement strand
AAAATAACAAATTGATTGAGCGCCGCCTTCCAGTTTCGTATCGGCATCGTCCACTTCTTGGACACCCGGTTGATAGCAAGGTATAGTATCTTTAAAATCGAATCATCGTTGGGGGAGGCATGAGGATCATGAATATGCCCGACGATTACAACTGAAAGCATTTCAAGCCCTGGACACCGGCAACCGATTGCATTGAAGTCCAGGGCCATCTGGATGAAAGCTGGACCGACCGCTTGGGCGGCTGTTTGGCTGAAGGATACCTATTCGCAGTCAGAAAAAAATCCTCAAGAACGAAAGAAATCGGTGTCCTTGAGGATTTTTCTATGAAATCGGGGTTTTTTGAGGGGAAACTTAGGCCGCTTTTTCCAACTTGACGGCACAAACCTTAAATTCCGGAATTTTGGCAATCGGATCATGTGCTGGATTGGTCAGTACATTGGCGCAGCTCTCCACAAAATGAAACGGCATAAAGAGCAGTCCTTCCACAACCCTGTCGGTCACCATGGTCCTGGCTGTGATCTCGCCGCGACGGCTGATAATTTTGACCCAATCCCCCTCGGTAACTTCAAGTCTCTCCGCATCGGTGGGATGAATCTCCAGCAATCCTTCCGGAATCTCAGCTTCCAGCGTTGGCGAGTTTCGTGTCATGGTGCCGGTGTGGTAATGGACGTAAACACGACCGGTCGTCAGCCAGAAGGGGTACTGCTCATCTACACTTTCGGCCGGGGGTTTGAATTCGATGGCATGGAACAGCCCTTTACCCCGGGCAATCCTGTCTTTATGAAGGAATTTCGTGCCGGGATGATCCTTATCCGGACATGGCCATTGGAGCCCCTCGCCCTCCAGGCGCTCATAGGTGATGCCGCCGTAAGAAGGTGTGAGGGCGGCAATTTCGTCCATAATAGCTGCAGGTGAATCATATTTCATTTCGTAGCCAAAACGATTGGATACTTCCTGAATAATCTGCCAGTCGGGACGGGATTCGCCCACCGGTTCGATGGCCTGGCGCACCCTCATTACCCGTCTTTCCGTATTTGAAAAGGTGCCGTCCTTTTCCGCAAAGGAAGTCCCTGGCAGCACAACATGGGCCATTGCTGCGGTCTCTGTTAGAAAAATGTCCTGAACTATTAATAGTTCCACGGCCTCGATAGCTTTTTTTACGTGGCTGGTGTCAGGGTCACTCATTATGGGATTTTCCGCCAGCACATAGAGTGCTTTAACAGATCCTTCCGTAATACCCGCTAGCATATCCGGAATTGTAAGTCCCAGCTGGTCTGATAGCTTGGCATTCCAGGCCTTCGAAAATTTTTCATTGGCCCCAATATCAATCACCGGCTGATAGCCGGGATACACATTGGGCAGACCGCCCATATCGCAGGCCCCCTGCACATTGTTCTGACCGCGTAAGGGATTGACGCCCGTTCCCTCTTTTCCCAGGTTGCCCGTCAGCATGGCCAGGTTGGCAAGGGATTTGACGTTGTCAACGCCGGTGGTGTGCTGGGTAATTCCCATGCAGTAGACAATCGAAGCTGCGTTGGCGGTGCCATAGTATTCAGCGGTTTTAATAATATCCTCGGCCGGGATCCCCGTAATTTCGGCCACCTTCTCCGGGGGATAGTCTTCGACGGCCTTTTTGAGTTCTTCAAAGCCTTCGGTGCGCTCGTCAATAAATGCCTGATCGTGCCAACCATTCTTTAAAATGACATGCATGATTCCGTTAATGAGGGCCACATCCGTCCCTAATTTCTGAGCTATGTGGAGATCCGCCTGTAAGGTGAGCTGGATTTTCCGGGGGTCCGCCACAATCAACCGGGCGCCTTTTTGTTTGGCTCTAAAAATTCGGGTGGCCACTAGTGGATGGGAAGACGTGGTGTTCGAACCGATCACAAAAATGCAGTCGGAATCTTCCAGCTCGGCCACGGAATTGGTCATGGCTCCACTGCCGAATGCGGCGGCAAGACCTGCCACCGTGGAGGAATGTCACAGACGGGCGCAGTGGTCCACACTGTTGGTACCCACTGCAGCACGTGCAAATTTCTGGAGCAGATAATTTTCCTCGTTAGTAACCTTGGCAGAGGTTAGGAATGCAATACTGTCACTCCCGTGAGCCTCCTTAATCGCCTTCAGCCGTGAGACCGTGTAGTCCAAAGCCTCATCCCAGGAGACTTCCGTTAAGGCTCCATTTTTGCGGATCAACGGGTGTTGCAATCGTTTGGGGCTTTGAACGAACTCATGCACATTCCAGCCCTTGATGCAGAGCTTGCCCTCACTCACAGGACTGGTTTTACAGGGAATGGTGCCGACGATTTGACCGTCGAGCACCTCAAGGTAAAAGTTACAACCACAGCCGCAGTAAGTGCAGGTCGTCAATACGGTTTTGTACTCCATGCAAACTCCTCTAAGAGACCTTTGTAAAACGCCCCTTTTGGCCCAATTTCTGTGTCAGGCTCAAATTTTAATCCTCAAAATACGGTAATGTATTCCTGTGGTTAAAATTATCGCCTTCCTTGAACTTGAACAAAAATGAGCATTTTCCAAAGGCCTCCCTATTTTAAGACCTTTGAAAATTTCAAGGTCTTATTTTATCATTCTACAAACGGGCCTAACATATTCAGAGGCGATTTTTCCATCGTATACCCAGGTCGATGGCTGAATTCCTGGTCGATGATATCGGCCACTTTTTTATACAATGTCCTCAATGGTATATCTGCCGGGCAGGCTTCACTGCAAAGGCCGCAGTCAATACAGCGTCCCACCATGTGAACGGCCCGGGTTAAATGAAATATCGGTATTTCAGGCGGAATTTCACCGGTATTCACCAGTTTATCCTCTTCGATACTGCATTCTTTGCAAAAGCACATGGGACAGATATCCCTGCATCCATAACATTTGATACACTTGGAAAACTCCTCCAGCCAGAATTTAAAACGCCCGGACAGATCTAAGGCGTCGATTTTACTGACCTCAATGGAGGTGACCCCATCATTTTTTTCCCCGGCGACAAATTCATCCGGGTATGGCTGGAGACACTCACAGGCACCTGCCAGTTCCGGAGGGCAGGCGATCCCCACGGCAATGACTTTATCCGGATTCAACTGGTTCCAAACGTAAAGGGCCTTAAGACCCCTTTGATCACACCCCCGGACCAGGACGCCGAACGTATCCTGGGAATATTTGCGAGCAAGATGGATCAGGAATTTGTTGAGGGGATAGCGGGTATCCCCCGGTCGTTTCAGGTCACCAAGGACCATATTGCCAAGATCATTGCCATCCGTAAAAAGATGGGGCCCAATATGGCCGTTTTGTTGATGAAGTCCCAGGAAGCCTTTAATTTGTCCTGATTCCAAGAGTTCTTTCACTTTTTTCTTTACTTCTTCGATCATGCAACACCTTCTTATAAAATTTATATCCTAGGCCGCTTGCTGCTCCTTTTGTCGTTCCTTTACGCTTTTATTAAGTGGTGAAGGGCCTAATTCTTGAATGGTTTTAACAAAGTCATTCATTTCGATTGCAAACTCAGGACCTTCAGCAGCAGAGATCCATTTAAACCGCAGGCGCTCTCCTTCAATGCCGCTAAACGCTATCAATTGCTTTAAAAACGTCATTCGCTTTTTTGTTGCGTAATTACCATACAGGTAATGACATTCTCCAAGATGTCACCCGCCGACAAAAACGCCGTCCACTCCCTGCTGAAAGGCTCGCAGGACATGGTGCGGCGACACGCTGGCGGAACACATAACGCGTATGGTCCGGACATTTTCCGGATACTGCAATCGACTAACCCCAGCCAGGTCAGCAGCAGCGTAAGTTCACCACGTGCAAATAAAGCATAAAATTTTGGGCTCGAAACTGTTGTCGCTCATCGTAACTATCCTTTTCTTGGAAAAAACTTGAAATCCGAAGGTAGAAAGTCAGCCGGCGGAAGTCAGAATGAGTGTTTTATTCGCTTATTCCGTCCTCCGTCCTCTGTCCTCCGTCTTCTGCCCTCCGTCCTCTGACCTCTGTCTTCTGCCTTCTGTCCTCTGTCCCCTGTCCTCTACCCCCTGCCTCACGCAGCCCTGATCTGTGATAAAAGCTGCTGAGGATTAAATCCCTTCAGCAGCGCACTTTGCGACGGGCATGTGGCGGCACAGGCCCCGCAGCCCTTGCAGAGAATCTTGTTTACCTCACAAATGTTTTCTTCGGGAACATAGCGAATGGCTTCATAGGGGCACATCTCCATGCATCCCTTACATCCCACACATGTTTCCGGGTTGATTTCCGCCACAATGGCACTGATCACCAACTTGTCTTTAAACAGGATCGTAGCCACTCTGGCAGCAGCTCCTAACCCCTGGGATCTGGATTCCTCCACCGTAGCCGGATAATGGGCGGAACCACAGACAAAGATGCCATCGGTTGCGAAATCGAGCGGTCTCAGCTTAACATGGGCCTCTAAGAAAAAACCATACTGGTCGATGGAGATCCTCATAAGCTGGGAAAGGTTCGGCGCATCTTCGCGGGCAATCAAAGGCGTGGATAAGACCACCAGGTCAGCGGGAATTTCGATGGTCTCCCCCATCAACGACTGAAAAAAGCGAACCCGCCCATTCTCGACGACCGGCGGCTGATCCACTTTGTAGACATCAAATCTGACTTCCTTGCTGCGTGCATCCCAAAGCATCTGCTCCTTTTCAGCCCCATACATCTGAATATCACGATACAGAATGTGAACTTCAGCGTCCGGGTTCTGCTCCTTGATCAAGAGGGCATTTTTAACCGCTGTCATGCAGCAGATCCGGGAACAATATTGCCTTTCGGGTGAACGCGACCCCACACACTGGATCATCACCACGTCTTTAGCGTTGAATGTACCCTTTTTCAGTTGCTCTTCCAGTTCCAGCTGGGTAATGACCGTCTTCCCATCGTATCCGTACATTCCCACCGGCTGAAAGGGGACCGCGCCCGTTGCCACCACGATACACCCCACTTTTTCTTGAGACTTTCCGCCATCCTTATGGGTGATGGTCATCTCAAAGTTGCCGATATAGCCGCCAACTTCTTCCAACTCTGATCCTGTATATATGGTTACGTTAGAAAGCGACGTTACCTTTTCAATGATGGCGGAAATACGGTCAAGGGCGCTGTCGCCTTCAGGTGCCAGGCGGTTGAGCTGTCGAAGGAGACCCCCCAATTCCGTCTCTCTTTCGACCAAAACTGCTTCTAAGCCCATGCCTGCCAGCGACTCGACCGCCGACAAGCCTGCAACTCCTCCGCCAATTACCAGAACCCTGGGGATTATATCCGCTTCGATCTCCTGTTGCGGTTCAAGAAATGTGCTTTTGGCCACGCCCATTCGTACCAGATCTTTCGCCTTGGCCGTCGCTTCCTCTCGTTTTCCCATATGTACCCAGGAACACTGGTCACGGATATTCACCATTTCAAAAAGATACGAATTTAATCCCGCCTGGGCACAAGAGCTCGCAAAAAGAGGTTGATGCGTTCGTGGAGAACAGGATGCCACGACCACACGATTTAAATTATTTTCCTTTATCGCCTTTTGAATTTCAGCAACGCCGGATTCCGAGCAGGTGTAAAGATTTTCCTTGGCATACACAACACCGGGGAGCGTGGCGGCGAACTCGGTAACCGCCTTACAATCCAGGTGTCCGGCAATATTGGACCCGCAGTCACAGATAAATACCCCGATTCGCAGGGTATCGGACGGGTTGCCATTTCCATTAATTTTGTCACTCATACTGACCGATTCCTTTATGATGCCTGACGTATTTTTTCTTCTTCAGAATCCCTGTTGGCAACTACAACCTGTACCGCCCGGGCTGCAGCGCTGCTGCCCTGGGAAACGGATTCAGGGATATCCATGGGGCCATGGGCACAGCCGCAAACAAAAATACCCTCCCGGGTGGTGTCAAGCGGCTGGGATTTGCTGGTTTTGAAAAAACCAAAGGCATTGAGCTCAATAGCAAGGATTTCCGATAATTGCTTTGCCCCTTTTCCTGGCGCGCATGCTGTGGCCAATATCACCAGGTCGAATTCCTCACTTTTAACCCGCTGTTCCTGGGTGTCCTCGTAGGTCACGACAGGATTATTATCCGGTCCATGAGTGATCTCAGCGATACGGCTGCGACAATAGGTGATATTGGAGTGATTGCCCCCCCGTATTTTGTATTCTTCAAACCCTTTCCCAACTGCCCGGATATCCATGCCAAAAATAGTGGAGGTGGTCTCCGCACCGTGCTCATGGGCAATAATTGCTTCTTTAATTGAGTGCATGCAGCAATAACCCGAACAAAACGGGTAGAAGCGGAAATCCCGCGAGCCAACGCACTGGATAAAGGCTAGTTTTTTAGCGGCGCTAAAGCCCTCGGCCTTCTTTTTCAAAGTTTCAAGAGGTTCCCTAACGGCCAAATAGCCCGCATATTTTTCAGCCCATTGCCCCCGTTCTTCATCGTCCTTATAATTGCCATCCTGATACGCTTGGTAGAACTCGGAAGAAGTTTCATCATATTTCTTTTCGAATTTCTCAACCGCCTTTTGTAATTTTTTTACCTTTTTTGCAAGATCTTCAATCTCGGCTTCAATGGCCCGATCTGATGGACGGTCCAGGTGGCCCCCCGTGGGCCCGCTGGCACTCAATAGCCTCTCGAATTCAAGGGCCGTAATGACGTTGGCGATATTCGTGTAATTGTATTCAGGGATTACGGACGGATCAAATACGTCGTAGCCGGCCGCAACGATAATAGCCCCTACATGGAGTTCTATGATCCTATCTTTTTGTTCGAAATTGATGGCATCGGCCTGGCATGTTTTTTGACAAATTCCGCACTTTTTTCCTAATAACTGGCGGCAGTAGTCCGGATCAATGGTATGGGTAGATGGAATGCCCTGGGCAAACCAGCTATAGATGGCTCGACGGGTACCCAGACCCTGATTAAACGCATCCGACACGATTGTGGGGCATTTCTCCGTGCAGGCGGCACAACCGGTGCACTTGTCTTCCTCGACGTACCGTGCCTTCCTGCGAACCGTGACTTTAAAATCGCCTGCGGTACCTTCTACCTTTTCAACTTCGCTATATGCCATCAGTTCAATATTGGGATGTCGACCGACATCCAGCATCTTGGGCGAAAGTATTCAGATGGCACAGTCATTTGTTGGAAAGGTCTTGTCCAGTTGGGCCATCTTGCCGCCGATACTGGGTAACCGTTCCAGCAAATTTACCTTGAATCCCATTTCAGCGAGATCTAAGGATGACTGAATTCCCGCAATACCCCCACCAATAACGAGGATTTCTTTACTCACAACTTATCTCCTGTATTTATTACCGGCCTGAATGCCCTGCTTTTATCAGGCCGCCCTTTTAAGATCAGACGGCCCTAAGGACTTGATCTGCGCTGTAAATTCTCTGGCAACTTCGGCAAAACGCGTACCTTCGGCCGAAGATATCCATTCCAGTCGCAATCTGTCCGGATCAATTCCCAGCATTCGGACCAGTTCCCGGGTCATGGTGAACATCTTTTCGGCCTTTACATTACCATCCTGGTAATAACAATCGCCGATATGTCAGCCGGACACCAGTATTCCGTCCGCACCCATTTGCAATGCTTTGAAAATAAAACCGGGAGTGATCCGACCGGAACACATTACCCGGATGATCGTCATGTTGGGTGGATACTGAAAACGGCTCACGCCCGCAAGGTCCGCAGCCGAGTAAGCACACCAGTTGCAGCAAAAAGCAATAATTTTTGGTTCAAATCCGGTATCACTCATAGTGTCTAACCTTTAATCCATAGATTCCGCAGATTTCAATTAAAATTCGATAAACGTTGAGAAATCGTCCGGGTTAAATTCCCCGCAGCTTGCTGCGTTAAGATAGGAATTGTCATTTAGTCCTGAAAAAGCCGGATGCTTTGAGCCCGGATTCTTTACGATTCAATAGTTGTCATTGGTACTGCTCAAGATCCTTTTGAAACTCATAGCACATATCTACGCTACCACTATACGATGCAAGCATTTAACCAGTCAGAGCAGCCTCCACCATGGTTTCGATTTCATCGTTGGTAAAATGGAGGATATTTGCAGCCCCGGTGGGGCAGGCCACCGAACAGGCACCACACCCCTTACACACCACCTGGTTAACCTCGCAGATCATGCGGTCTTCCAGATAGTTGATAGCCTGGAAGGGACAAGCCTCTATACAATCCTGGCATCCCCTGCATATGTTTTCATCTATATGTGAGACAATTGCATTGCCGAATACTTTGTCTTTGGACAGAAGGGTTGCAGCACGGGCAGCCGCTGCCAGACCCTGGGCGACGGCTTCTTCGACGGGCTTCGGGGAATGCGCAAGGCCGCACACAAAAACCCCGTCGGTGGAAAAATCCATGGGCCGAAGCTTAACATGCGCCTCGACAAAAAAACCATCGTCATTAAGCGGCACCTTGAACAATTTGGCAATCGGATTTTCCTGTGGTGCAACGATGGCGGACGCAAGTACCAGCAGGTCCGGACGAATCTCCATTTCCCGCTGCAGAACATAGCCGGTGAAGCGCACCTGTAAGTCATTATCATCTTTAGTGACATTCAATTCCTTGTCAAACTCATAGCGAATAAAGACAATGCCCTTCTCCCGTGCCTCACGGTATAGGTCTTCGCGTAGCCCGTAGGTGCGAATATCTCTGTAAATAATAAATACATTCATCTCCGGCTTTAATTCTTTCAGCTTTAAGGCATTCTTGACTGAATGCGTGCAGCAAACTTTGGAGCAGTATGGCCTTTCCTCAATTCGTGAGCCGACACACTGTACGAACACGGCCGAATTGATCTCCCTTAAGGCCGGGTCATTATCGATGAATTTGCGATCCAGTTCCAGGCCCGTAAGGACCCGCGGGTCCTTACCATAAAGATATCCATCCGGTTTGAACTCCGAGGCACCTGTGGCAATAATGGCTACTCCGTGTGTTAGCACCTGCTCTTTTCCGTCGGTTGCAATAGTGGATTCAAAATTACCCACAAATCCATCGACCTCTTTTATCTCCGTATTTAGAAAAACATCGAGGTTTTGGCAGGATTGAACATCCTGAATGAGTGTTGCCAGTCGTTGCTGAACATCCTCGCCTTGCCAGGTTTCAAAAACTTGTAGGGATTGTCCGCCCAGTTCACCGTTTTTTTCAACAAGATAGGTTTGATAGCCCTGTTCCGCCAGATTCTTGGCAGCGGTCATTCCGGAAAGGCCGCCACCGATCACCAGGGCCGACTGGGTCATTTCTATCACCGGATCATACAGGGGTTCCAGCAAAGCCACTTTGGACACGGCCGCATGCAATAGATCCTTGGCCTTGGTAGTGGCGGCATCAGGATTACCACTATGAACCCAGGAGCACTGGTTGCGTATATTGGCCATTTCGAAAAGGTATTTATTGATGCCGGCCTTGACCACCGTTTCCTGGAAGAGAGGCTCATGGGTCCGTGGACTGCAGGCCGCCACGACAACACGGTTGAGCTTCTGTTCCTGGATAACTTCGGTAATTTTCTCCTGGGTATCCTGGGAACAGGTGAAAAGATTATTTTCCACATAGACGACATCAGACAGGGCGCGGGCATATTCGACAACGGCCGGGACATCTACGACGCCGGCAATATTGGTTCCGCAATGACAAACAAATACACCTACCCGGGGAGGTTCACCGCGCACATCAATTTCTGGGGGTATTTCTTCCACCCGCGTCATGGACCCACGGACCTCAGCCAGATTGCCCTCTACAACCGCGGCACAGGCACTCGATTCTATGACTGACTGGGGAATATCCTTGGGACCCTGAAAGGCGCCACAAGCAAAAATGCCGGGTTTGGAGGTCTCAACCGGTTCAAAGCTGCCGGCCGGCGAAAAATGATGGGAGTCAAGTTCAACACCCAATTTTGCGGCCAGATCCATCGCTTCCCTAGATGCATCAATGCCCACCGATAAAACCACCAAATCAAATTCTTCTTCTACGCGCTTCCCTACTTCATCCGTATAGCGGATGAGTAAATCGCCCGTGTTATCTACCGGCACAACGTTGGCGATTCTTGATTTTATGAACCGTACGCCTGCTTCTTCGCGCGCCCGGTCGTAGTATTTCTCAAAATCTTTCCCATGGGTTCGGATATCAATGTAAAATATGGCGGTATCGAGTGAATCCTTGGAATGCTCTTTGGCTACTATGGCTTCTTTGATAGCGTACATACAACACACCGAAGAACAATAGCTATTGTCACACTGGTTAATATCCCTGGAACCAACACACTGGAGCCATGCAATTTTTTTCGGTTCCTTCTGGTCCGAAGGTCGGATCAGATGCCCCTGATATGGACCCGTAGCACTCAGGATACGCTCAAACTCCATGCTTGTGAGCACATTGGGATGGCTTGCGTATTTATAGGTTTCAAATCTCGATGGATCAAATGGCTGGAAACCAGGTGCGAGAATAACAGAGCCGACGTTAATTATCACCTCTTGATCCTGCTGGGCGTGGGTCTCAAGTGTAACAGCTTCAGCCTTACAGGCGGTCACACACTGAAAACATTCACAACACACGCCGCAGTCCAGGCAGCGGGCGGCTTCTTTTCGGGCCGTTTGTTCATCAATTAAAAGATTGACTTCCTTAAATTCAGAAAGCCTTTCGGCCATAGGTAGGGTGGGGATTGGGGGCCGCTTCTTAAGCGGTTCATCTTCCGGAATTTGCAACCAGTTTTCCCCGATGGGAGGCTCTTCCAGCCATTCCGTGGGCAGCTCCTCCCCTTGTAAATATTTGCCAATATATCCGGCCGCCCGGTGTCCGGCCTCCACCGCTTCAATCACCGTAGCAGGACCGGTTATTACATCCCCGCCGGCGAAAATATCAGGATGATTGGTCTGGAGGGTTTCAGGATTTACGACCAAAAGGTTCCATTTTGACATTTCCAAGCCGTGGGCTTCACCGAGAAAACTGAGATCCGGTTCCTGTCCGATAGCTGGAATGATGTGATTCGCTTCGATGAAAAATTCCGACCCTTCAATCGGAACGGGTCTTCGCCTTCCCGTGGTATCCGCCTCGGTGAGACGGGTTCGGATGCATTCAATGCCGGAAGCCTTTCCATTTTCTTCTGAAATTTTTACAGGGGCTACCAGAAAATGAATTTTTACACCTTCTTTTTCGGTTTCCTCTATTTCCTCTGGTTCCGCGAGCATTTCTGCACGGGAACGACGGTATAGAATATGGGCTTCGGTTGCACCCAGTCGAAGCGCCACCCGGGCACCGTCCAGGGCGGAATGTCCACCACCGATGATGACCGCTTTGCCTTCGATCTGCTTTAATTTTCCCAGATGTACTTCTCTAAGAAAAGACGTGATATCGGAAACACCTTCGGCATCTTCACCGGGTACTCTGAGATTCAAACTTTTCCATGCCCCGGTACTCAGAAAGATTGCGCCGGCCCCGCCTTTCCGAAGTTCTTCCATGGTCAGATCTCTTCCAACGACCGTATTGGTATGTATCTTAATTCCATAGCGTTTGAGGTTTTCAATCTCGGCATCCAATACGGACCGCGGCAGACGGTGTTCGGGAATACCATACCGCATCATTCCACCCGCTTCGGGCATAGATTCATAGACACTGACCTGATACCCGTCCAAGGCCAGAAAATAAGCAGCGCTAAGTCCAGCCGGGCCAGAGCCGATAACAGCCACATTTTTATTTCTGGGCGTTATTTCAGGTACCGGAATTTCACTTAGGTTTACATGATCGGCGGCTACGCGCTTCAGTTCCCTGATGGAAATCGGTTCGTCCATTTCAAGGCGGCGGCAGCTTTTTTCACAACGATGGGGGCATATGCGGCCAAGTACACCCGGAAAGGGAAGATCCCGCATAATGATTTCAATAGCTTCCCTGTACTTGCCTTCTTTGACCATGGCAACATAGCCCTGAACATTCAGATTGGCCGGGCAAGCCATCCGGCAAGGGGCCGTATCGAATTTCTCGATGGCAAAGCCGCTGGGAATGGCCTGCGCATATGGTTTGTAAACGGCTTTACGGAATCCTAATTCCATGTCGTATTCGCTGGGTCGCGCCACAGGGCAGACTTCCGTACAGTCACCACAGGCCGTACATTTATCGAGATCGATATAGCGCGGAGTTTTGTGAATGGTTACCTGGAAGTTTCCATTTTCCCCCTCAATGCTTTCAACATTTGAGCAGGTATGGAGTTCGATGTTGATATGCCGGCCGAACTCGACCAGTTTCGGAGAGATAATTCACATGGCACAGTCATTGGTCGGAAAGGTCTTGTCAAGCTGCGCCATTACACCACCAACGGCCGGAGATTTTTCCATCACATGTACAAAAAAGCCGGAATTTGCCAGATCCAGGGCCGCCTGCATTCCGGCAATACCCCCGCCTACGACCATCACTGAACCAATTTTATTCTGTGCCATCTTTTTTCTTCACCTTGTGTCATCTATTACCTAAATTGGGCGATTTTTTACTTGATCTGCACCGATCTCTAGCGCATCAAGGATCCGCGAAAATCCTCGACATATCCACGGGTATGCCTGCGGTTTTCGCGAACCCTCATGCATCAAGATCTCAGCACATCTCTTCGCAAAAAATCGCTCAACTTAGGTATTATTTAAAAAAATTTGTTTTTTCGGCATCTTATGCTTCGGCTGCCTCCGGGACGACCAAAAAATCTTCGATGCCGTCGATCGGCAACTGATTCATTGCCAGCCCCAAGGTTTCCCCGTCAATCCCCATACTAAGACCCAGCAGCTGGGGATAAAGAATCGCCGCCAGTTGAGCGTCTGAACCATGTTTGGTGAGATTCATTTTTTGCACGGTATCGAATTGCATCTGGCAATAGGGGCAGGCTGTGCAAAGGTAGTCGGCACCGGACTTTTTCCCATCGGATAGTTTCTTTTTGGTTAAATCCAGGGATAGATTGTCATTTATTCCGAGTAAGGGGGCGCCGCAACACTCAAGCTTGGTTGACCAGTCAATGCTCTCGGCGCCGGTGATTTCCACGAGTCTGTCAAATATGGATGGCGCTACAGGATCATCAAATTGAACTATTTTGCTTGGACGGAGGGCATGGCATCCATAGTGGGTTGCAATTTTAAGGCCTTCAAAGGGCCTCACAATTTTTTCTTTTATCGGCGCAAGCCCGACATCATGAAAAAGCACTGAAAGGAGGTGCTTGACTTCAATAGCGCCTGCATAATTCAAACCCTCTTTTTCCAGAATTCCGTTTATTTCTTCCCTTAGTACTTCATTTTCTTTTAAAAGATAGTCAGCCTTCTTTAAACTGCCATAACAACATTTGCATAAGCTGACGATATTCAGGTTTTCTTTTTCAGCCAGGGCCAGGTTTCGGGCTGAAAAGAGAATAAAGGTTTTAAAATCAATATTTCTTATCGGATATCCGCAGCAGTTAAATTCTTTTATTTCAGTCAATTCGATGCCGAGTTTCTCTGATATGGCCCTTGCCGAGGATTCGTATTGAGAAAGTCGCGCGGGAATGTTGCAACCGAGGAATAGTGCAAAATTCATAATATTTTTCCTATCTAGGTTTACGAGCTCATGGTGTTTGTTTTTACGCGTTTGACCGCTTCATTTTTAAGTTCGTATAAAATATCAGCAATACATACATTCTGGGGGCACAGCTCCTGACACTGATAACAGGTAAGGCAGTCCCACAACATATTGGAACCAAAGGCCAGATCCCGGAGTCCCAGTCCGCATGAATGCATAATCTGGTGTGGCAAAAGTCCCAGAACCTCCTGGGGGTTATCATAACTGGCCACCACCGGACATGCCGTTGTACAGGTCTCACAGCCAAAGCAGGCCGAAAATGTATTTGCCTGTAATGAGAGATTGAGTCCCTCTTTAAATTCAATGTTGGCGGAAGTTAACGGCAAAACCGTATCCTTTTTTACCATTAAATCACATGCGGCGACGATTGCCTCCCGGGCCTTATTCAAGGGCTCCCTGTAATTGTCTTGCGCGCCGTTTGCACTCATAAGCCCGCGGTAAAAGGAGAGGGGTGACAGCGCGAAAAACTCCGGATAACCTTTTTGCAGGGTCGCCTCCCTCACGTTGAACCACAAATCCTGCAGGTTGATACCCACCGGGCAAACGACCGTGCAGCGTTTACAATTGGTACACAGATAAATCCCCTCTTGAATATGCCTGAGTTCCTGCTCGCTCAACTCCCTGCCGGCGGCCAGCGCTTTTACCGAGGCGATCTTTTCGGATGGGAAAATGTTGATGTTGGGAAAATACTCAAAGGCCACGGCCACCGAACAGTTCAGGGTACACGTGCAGCAATGGGTGCAGGCATCCAGTTCCATGACCTGCCGGGTGGCGATATTGGCGGGATCTGAATCCTTATCCATGACAGCGTTGGCCATCAGGCTCAAGGGACTGGCGAAAATGTGGAACATCTTGCTAAAAGGAAGATAGGCCAGACCGATCCAGCAAGCTAAAAAATGGATATACCATAGTAAATCAGGTATGCCGGCACGATCCAATGCCACGGCCAGCGGCGAAATAATTTTGGCTGTGGTGTAACCCAAAAAGGCCCATTGAGGACGGGAATGGCAATCGATACAACTCTCATTGACCTCTTGCCCGGCTTCAAGAACCTCCGCGTCAAAGGGCCCTTTAACGGTGGGCGAGACAACACCATAATATTTCACCCAATAGGACTCCAGGGATTGGGTCCCTTCTTCATCATCCGGGTCGCCATAATCTTCCACCATTTCCTGGAAACGGGTATGCGATGTGATCTTTATACCTTCTAGTGCCAGACCGGAGAACATGATAACTGCCAGAATGATAATGGCATAATGATCCATGGCACTGGTCTTTAGCCGAGGCACTTTCAAAATAAACCGCCTAACAACCGCCATAACCAAACCAGCAATGACCAGTAAACCAAAAAAATCCCTTAAAAACATAAACGGATTGAGGGTCGAATAATAATCCGGGAAGAATACAACGGTAATTTGCTTTTCCAGGGCATGCATCAGAAGAAGCAGCATGAAGCCGCCATATATGCAGATGTGCATCCGCCAACGGAGGAAATCCTGCTTCAGAACCTTTATTTGTAGAAGCCCGTCTAAGATAAAAACCCGAATCAGGGCAATAATTTTCCGGCTGAAGATTGTCGCCACAATCCCTTTAATTGCTCGGGTGGCCCGGACCAAAGGTGTAATTTCTCCATTCACAGGACCAATGTTGTACCGGAGCCACGTTGATATTTTATAAATCAATCCGATGGCGAATATCGCGAGGGCAATGTATAATGAAATAGAGAAAAACATAGGCTTATTTTCCTAAATTTTAATGGTTCTCCGTGGATTAATGTAAAATTTTATTTATTTATTTTTCCCTTTGTCCCCATTTAACCGTTCGGCAATATAGGTATAAAGGTCCGTTACCTGCAGATCGAGTTCCGTACCGCGTTGGGCGCAGGTCAGGTGAATCTGACACTTGGGGCAGGCGGTGATGAGGGTTTTGGCTCCTGTTTGGATGGCCTCCTGGAGCCGTTCCACCTGCATGACTTTTGAACAGCCAACACACTCCATCCAGGCGCTGGTTCCACAACACAGCGCATTTTCCCTGTTCCGCTCCATTTCTACCAGTTGGGTTTCAGGAACGAGTTGCAAAAGCTGCCGGGGTAGATCGTAATTCCCCGTCCAGCGACCCAATCGGCACGGATCCTGATAAGTGACCGCGCCGTTCAAAGACGGCTGAAAAGATAAACCGGCACTCTCTATCTCGCGTGTTAAAAACTCAGACATATGAAGAACTTCAAAAGGAAGTTCGCCAAAATATTTCGGATAATAATTCTTAAAGGTTACATAGCCCTCAGGGCAGCTAAAAAGAACGGTTTTAGCCCCGGAGGATTTAATCACCTCGATATTCCGTTCGGCCAGTTTACGAAATACGCTTTCATTACCGCTCCATAAGGCATCGTGTCCGCAACAACGCTCATCATTGCTGATAACGGGTTCGATGCCCATCCTGTTCAGCAGCGTCAGGATACTTTTAGCGGTGTCGAGGGGGGCTAGACCCAGATAATTAAACGTCACGTCAAAATAGGGAAGGCATCCCACAAAATAGAAATATTCCCCACTTTCCTGAAAGGCGCCCGCGCCCTCGGCCCACTCTATACGCTGCTGTTTGAGGTCATGGGTTTGCAGGCTGGATATGAACTGAAGAATGCCATGATGACTTTCCAAGGGAAGATTTCCGGCCTTGCGGGCCTTTTCCCGATAAGACCGAATGAATTCAGGGAAATCAATCTCGGCCGGACAGCGCTCACTGCACCGTGCGCAACTCAAGCATGCCCATAGTTCCCGACTTTGAAGCAGATCTACGTCCGATTTCATTAAAGATCGCTTAATCATCTGTCTGGGTGAAAAGGTCGGGAGTTCACGGCTTATGGGACAGCTTCCCGTGCATACACCGCATTCCATACAATAGTCGATCTGTTTCCGGGTAAGTTGCATGGTCGATTCCATTGGGCGCTAACCGTTGTGCGAAAATTCGAGCGCCATTATCATTTGCATATCATATTGAGGTTAAAATCTATTTTTTTTAAGGACCTGAGAAATAGCCTTAACTTGCTAAATTAACGTAGTAATCGAAAAAAACACAGGTTTCAATTCAAGGCCTTAAAATGAAACAGGTTGTTAATACTTCTTGGTCGTTGCTGTCAAGGAAAAAAATGTTTTTATGTGCATTATCTCATAACAGAATAAATCACACGGTGAGGTCAACCCTGTCGGTTAGGGCCTTTACTTAATGCTGGTTATGCCCGTTTTTTCGATAGGTTAAATTGATATGGCGATGAACATTAGCTATTGCCAAGATGCACCAAAGTATACTATAAATTTCCAAGTTAGTTCGCTTCTCGCACTTGCCGGAGGGGTATTGATCATTTGCATTTGTCGCCCAACGGATTGTGATTAGTAAGAAAAATCCAGTTTGAAAACCTTTTAAATTCTGTTGGTGAGTTATGGAAAAAGAACAAGATTTCTCCAAACAGGAACATTATCAAACAATTATTCAGAGCGCTACGGATTATGTGGTTGCCATAAACAGAAACTATCAGATCATTATGGCCAACGAGCTTTTTAAAAATGAATTTGGTGC
>JAFDFH010000527.1 GCA_019309945.1 Deltaproteobacteria bacterium | reverse complement strand
AGGTCAAAGTCCCTGGATCCTAGGACTGAGTACTAAGGTCTGAGTACCGCGAAGAGGTCCCACCAGACGCCCTGAGAGCCTCGTCGCGAGCACTTGGTACTTGGTTCCCGGTACTTAGTACATGGCCTTAAAAGGTCTGCCATCAGGCCCAGAGTTGCCGTTCCCTGGGCACAAAACCCTACTGATGCGAGGTCCTTGTTCGGCGACCATCGGCCAACTCCTGTCCTTCACGGTTACTGGTCTGAACGTCCGCTTAATACTGTAAAGCGGTCGTTTAATTACACGAGATATTAATCCACAGAAACATGGACCAAAAACAATGGGGGAAACAGGCCATGAAATCGGGTGAGGTTAACCCTCGGCTTGGGCACCAATGCAGCCAGCTTGGCTATGAAATCCACAGGCTCGAAGATTACGTGGGTGGTGCCATCGCGATACGGCGTTTTCAGCTCATATCGAATATCGGTATTACTCGAACTGCGACGCGCCTGCGGATTCGTCAAATAAATCTGTCCCCTTTTCTTGCCTCCTTTTCTTGCCTTTTCTTCGGTCCTATGCCCCTCACTTGGATGACTGCTAAAAACGAAAGCGGCTCCCGAAGGAGCCGTCCTCGGCAATCATCTTGCTTAAGAGTTACAGCTACAAATCCGGGTCCATTGCAGGATCGAACGGTAGTTGGTCCAGGTGTTCTATGTATTCCAGCGGATCGAAAGGCAGCTTCTTAAGATCAACTGGCGGCTTGGCCAATGCCTTGACTTCTGGGGACGCGTTGGCAATGCCGGTGAAAGGTATCCCATGTTTCTCCGGTGTGTTTGGATACTTCTTTATCCAAAGTTCATGGCGTACCCTCATACGATCGAACGGCTGCTTGAGATGGATGAGAGGCAGCAGCAACGGCGACGCCTCGCGCGGATCGGACGGTAAGAAGTAGAATGCGGCAGGGATGCCGCTGGCGTCGCCGATAGGGTCGGACGACATCCAGTGTCGCTTGTAATTGCCCTTGACCGTCGCCCCTAAGTTTGGTCCTGCGTAGATGAAAACGTGGTCACGACGACTGTGAGTGTCACCGTTTATAAGAAGAGCCGATTGGTCCACGCCATCCACGATGCGATCGGTTGGAATATGTTGTAGGGCACCGCCCAAACGGGCAAACGTCGTGTACAAATCGGTTTCGTGGAGGATGTCGCCGACAATCTGGGGTTTAATCGTTCCCGGCCACCACGCCTGGGCCGCAACACGGACGCCACCCTCAAGGAAGTCGCCTTTGCCGCCACGAAAGATGGTTTCGGCCCAACCTCCGGCTGGCGGAGGATGGTGACTCATGGGGCCGTTATCCGCCATGGCAACGATCAGGGTGTTTTCGGCGATGCCCAGTTCCCGCAGTTTCGCCATGACATTGCCGACGAGCGGATCGACAATCCCCTGTAACCCGTCCTGCAACATACTGCGGGACACCGAGATCTTTTCAGGTTTGGCAAGGGGAGTCATGGTCATATGCGGCCAGTGTGTGATGTAGAACGGTTTGCCCGCCTTCGCTTGCCGTTCAATGAAGTCCAGAGTCCGGCGCTGGGCCTCCGCATCTGCTGCGGCATACGTTTCGACAGTGTTGTCTTTCCATTGGAGAGTCTTTCCACCCTTGGTCCCCTCCGCGACCATCACCCAGCCGTTACCCTTGGTTATAAATGTATCGTCGAGTTTATAGGGGTCTTTCGGGAGCATGTCTTCGTACATGCCTATCGAACTATTGCTCGCTTCGCCCTTACGAGTCCATATTTGAACGATCTGGTTATAAGACGTGTAGAATGTCTCATCGAATCCCTGGTTTTCAGGATAGCTCTCCTCAATGTCCCCGAGGTGCCACTTACCGTGAAAGGCGGTTGCGTAGCCCTCCTTGGAAAGCACCTCCGCGATGGTCACTTCCGTATCGCGCAACCCATGAGACTCGCGTAGCATGCCGATGTTGTACATGCCGTTTCGAATCGGAAGGGCACGGCTGGGCGTGCAGCCGACCTCCGTGTACATTCGCGTGAAAAGAATGCCTTCGCTTGCCATCTTGTTGAGACTGGGCGTTTCAAATCCACGGATTTTTTGAATGGCGGGGATGCCGATGTCGCCAAAGGCCGTGTCGTCCCACATGATGTGGATGATGTTCGGTGGCGTGCCGAATTTTTTCTTTAGCTCGGCCAGTTTTTTATCGAGTCCGATGTCCTCGGCAGCCCATTTCTCACCGTTCTGGGCATCGAGAATGTAGTACTCGGCATCGTGAACAATGTCCTTGGCCGAGGCGGGCCCGGCAAGAGCAATTACCAGGGCAGGAATCAGCCCTAACGTCGTAAAAACCTTTTTACTATTCAATGTATCATCTCCTTTTTTGATTCTGGGTCGCCATCTCGATCAATAGCGCTGATTTATAGTCGGGCAATAACACCATGAGACTGGACAGGGTCTATACTACGCAAATAGTAGCTGAATCTAAGCTGTCAGCGGTATCAAAAAAACGAAAATCGGAGCCTGAATGAACCCCGGTGCACCCAATCATGCCTGAGCACTATTCACTCCTGCGGCAATTCGACGATTTCGAAGCATTTACCGCATCTTTGCGTGGCTATGACATTGAGCTACAACAACTCGATCGCGGCCGTTTCACAGCCACATCACAGCAGGTTGTAAGTGGTGCTGTTCTACTCAGTCATTTCATCGCTACGCGTCGTCTGGAAGTGCAGGGAAATCCACCGGCGAACCTTAGAACGTTCGGTATTCCTACCGAGCAATGCCAGCATTTCGTCTGGCGCGACCAACCCAGCGATGGCAATACCATTCAGATTTATCGTGACGTCACAGAACTGGAAATGGTAACGCAGCCGTTTTTCGAAGCCATTGACCTGTCGATCCCGGAGG
>JAFDFH010000526.1 GCA_019309945.1 Deltaproteobacteria bacterium | reverse complement strand
TTGTCCTATATAACAGCCAAGAAAAAATCCTCATATCTTCTGATACGCTTTGGGAGAATGATATGGCAGTAATGACACTTCGTGTTGAAGGGAGTATGGCATTGTTTCATATGCGAGAATCTCTTCAGAAACTTGAATCTCTTGATGTAAAAAGAATTTACCCTGGTCACGGGAGACCATTTAGCGACATAAAGAAAGCCATATTAAAAAGCAAAGAAAAAATTGAAAGGTATTTGCTTTATCCGGACATTATTGGTAAGGATCTGATAAAAAAGATCATAGTTTATACACTATTGATAAAAAAGACTATTAAAGAAAACGATCTTTTTCCTTACCTGATGGATACTTATTGGTTTAAAGAGACAGTCGATCTTAATTTTAACAACGAGTACGAAATGAAATATAATGAAATTATGAATACTTTCTTTGAAAGAGGAGTTATCAAACGGAAAAATGGGAACTTGTTTACAACGGTAAAACCATGAGTGTTCGGAGTAAAATTATTGCCTAACCAATCATTCCACCTGAACTGCATTCCGCTACGCTCCATGCAGGCAGATGATATCAAACGTTTTGATAGGGAGGGGATATTATGATCAGGAAACTTTTTTTGCTTGTTCTAATAACAACTGTGACTTTTGGGATCATAAGTTGTAGTCTTAGACGGCAACCATCCAAGAAAGGAAAACGTTCCAACATATTGCTCATCGTTGCGGATGATTTAGGATACTCGGATATTGGACCTTTTGGCGGAGAGATTTCGACTCCGACCTTGGATAGATTGGCGAAAGAAGGCTTGAGGTTTACCAACTTTCATGTGCTACCTAGCTGTTCCCCGACGCGATCGGTTCTGATGTCCGGCATGGATAATCACCAGGCAGGTCTCGGCACCATGGGCGAACTCAAAACACCGGAAATGGTAGGTCATTCCGGGTACGCTGGCTATCTGAACTTTGAGGTTGCCGCTCTGCCGGAGGTCTTGAAAGCCGGGGGATACCACACCTACATGGTAGGCAAGTGGCATCTTGGGCATGAGGAGGAAACCAGCCCGCATGCCAGAGGCTTCGAAGAGACATTCATTCTGGCACCCGGAGGAGGGAGTCACTATAACGATCGCAAACCACTGTCGCCCCCGCAAACTATGATCTACCGACGTAACGGCGAAGAAGTAAAATCGTTACCTGATGACTTTTATTCAACTAAATACTATACTGATATGCTTCTGAAATGGATCAAGAAAGACCATAAAGATGGCAAGCCATTCTTTGCCTACCTGTCATACACAGCGCCGCACGACCCTTTGCATGCGCCCAAAGAATATATCGAAAAATACAAAGGCAAGTACGATGGGGGGTGGGACGTATTGCGTGAAAAAAGATTACAAGGCCTGAAAGATCTTGGAATCATACACAAAGATGCTAAATCGTTCCCACGTTTGCCTTCGGTAAAAGCTTGGGACCAAATGGCCGCAGAAGAGAGAGCGGAAGCTGCACGCGACATGGAAGTATATGCCGCAATGGTGGACTACATGGACGAACAGATTAAACGAGTATTCGACTATTTAAAAGAGATTGGCGAATACGACAATACCATGATCATCTTTTTCTCGGACAACGGCGCCAATGGTCATCCGAATACCGCCTATCCCGGTCAAACAGAAGAATACTTAAACTCCTTTGATAACAGCTTGGAAAATCGTGGTCTAAAAAATTCCTTCATTGAGCCAGGACCGGGCTGGTCACAGGTTAGTATGGCACCAAGCCGCATGTTTAAAGCATTCACCTCAGAAGGTGGTATTAAAACCCCAATGCTGGTCAAACTCCCTGGCAAAATGGCTCATGCTGGCACCATGAATCACTCGTTTTTCCATGTGCGCGACATTATGCCGACAATCCTCGACCTTGTGAAAATCGTGTCTCCTGAAAAGTTCAAAGATCGTGAAGTTAGACCCATGCAAGGCAAATCTGTGCTTGACCTATTTGCAGGGAAGTCCGAATCTCCCTATGCGGAAGCTAATCAGGTAGGCTATGAGCTCTTCGGCATGAAAGCTTTATTCGACGGAGAGTGGAAAATCTTGTGGATGCCGCCACCCTTTGGCAAAGAAATCTTGTGGATGCCGCCACCCTTTGGCAAAGGGGAATGGGAGTTGTACAACCTGGAAAAAGATCCTGCAGAAATCAATGATCTCGGCAATAAATATCCAGAGAAAGTCATGATAATGATTGATTTGTGGAAGCAATACAAGAAGGAAAACAACGTGCTCGATATTTCCTTCGACCTTCCTGGCGCCGCCAAGTAAGCATACAGTTAAAAAGATTCTGATTGAAAAGTCTGCCAAATTTAACGTGGTAATCACTAAAAAAACAACCTTACTACCATAGCAAAGTTTATTCATCCTGCTTTGTGGAATACGGCTATTAAGATACAGTATTTTGAAACTTGAAAATTTAGGATTATCAGAAGTATGATCCAATAACATAAAAAATCGTACTATTGTAGTTAATGGCAAGTTTTCCACGGTTGGAGAAACTATGGGGGCGCCTATGCAAATATGCGTTTCATTTCCTGTTAAAGAATTTGGCATATTGGGCTGTTAGGGAGTTGGGTATTCCAGGAAGTGAAGTAGGTAAAAGGTTGGGTCTAAGCCAGTCAGCTATAAGCCGGGCCGTGCAAAGAGGTGAACAGTTGGTTTCAGAGCATCGATTGTCCTTGATTAATGATAGAAATGCATAATTGCATGGGCGTTTGTCCCCTTTGTCCCTACTTGGGAAACAGAAATCCAAGAAAGTGAGGTGAGTGCCATGACAAAGAAAGTTTTGGTTCCGATTGCCGACGGCACAGAAGAAATTGAGGCGGTCTGTATTATTGACGTACTACGAAGAGCCGGTGCAGACGTAACCGTTGCTTCAGTTGACTCCTTACAGGTGACCGCTTCACGCGGGGTTAAGCTGGTAGCAGACAAGCTGATATCAGACTGCACAAATGAAACATATGATTTAATCGCCTTGCCGGGTGGTATTCCCGGGGCAGAGCATCTCAGGGATTCCGCAGAATTGGAACAAATGCTCAGAGAACAATATGAATCGAACCGACTCTACGGTGGGATATGCGCTGCACCGGCTGTTGTGTTACAGAACCACGGGTTCTTGAAGGGACGACAGGCAACCTGCCATCCGGTTTTCGTCCATCAGCTTGAAAATACGGATTTAGTTGAGACGAGAGTTGTGGTGGATGGCCCATGCATTACCAGCCGAGGTCCCGGGACCGCTTTGGAGTTTGCACTCAAACTGGTGGAGATGCTTTTCGGCAGGGAGAAGGCTGAGGAAGTTTCTCAGCCCATGATCGTCCGGTGAGGGTGTCAAGTTAAATGTGTAACTGATTTTCATAACGGCACCCGATCTCCAAACAAAATAACAAATTGATTGAGCGCCGCCTTCCAGTTTCGTATCGGCATCGTCCACTTCTTGGACACCCGGTTGATAGCAAGGTATAGTATCTTTAAAATCGAATCATCGTTGGGG
>JAFDFH010000154.1 GCA_019309945.1 Deltaproteobacteria bacterium | reverse complement strand
AGGGTGTAATGCCAATTTTCAGTTTCAAGCCTCCACCCGAACCTTTAAAGCTCCGCGACATCTTTTTGGTTGTTTTTTTTAGTCTGGAAAAAGGGGAACAGCTTGTAAACAGCATAACATAAACAAGTAAGAAGAAAATAACCCAAATGAGATGAAACCGTAATCGATAATGTCCACTGTTACGAAACATCCTTTTCTCCCTCATATACAGCCGTCGCCTGGGTGGTGATTCCACCCCTTGCCGTAAAATTACCCGTAATCTCCATCCACCTGGGCTTAAGCACATCGACGAGGTCATCTAAAATCTGGTTTACCACGTGCTCATAGAATATTCCAACATTTCGATATTGCAAGAGGTAAAATTTTAGTGACTTCAACTCTACAAGCTTCATATCCGGTCTGTACTTGATGGTAATGCGTCCAAAATCCGGAAGTCCCGTCATCGGGCATACCGATGTAAACTCCGGTTGCTGTATGGTAATGTCAATATCCCGCCGTCCTTTATATTTGTAGGCAATCGTTTCCAAAACCTTCTTTTTAACGACATCCTCCGGTTTATCAATCGCATCTCCTATCTTTTTTTCACGGGTTTCACTCATGTTATTTTCCTCTTGCCCCGTCACTTTTGCACGCCAGCTTGCACTTTGTCAGAGGCTATTTCTTGCATGCATCTTTTTGTTATTGTTTGACTTCACTGACTTCCAGACAATAGATGTAATCCGCGTTGTAATACACCGGATTTACATTGCAATCTAAAGAAGGCGTGAGGTCCAAAACAATCCGAAGAACATTTTTATCATGGTTTAAGTGAGCGCGTATCTTCTTGATCAAATGCCCATTGACAGGAATTTCGGAAGGTCCACTCCAAGCAACAATATGCCGAAAATCCATATAAATTCTTGGCTTGTCCCCTTCGAGAGCGGCCACGGTGGGAATATAATGCGTGTTCAACTGAACAAACACCTTTTCAATTCCATTTTCAACCCGAAAGGAAATGGACTTTACGGTTATCTCTTCTGAATTGTTATCAGCCGCGGGTACCCCCGTTCCTGTATTTAATGCGATAATGCATAGAATCAGTAAAACGAAGTTCCACCTCATTTTAAACCCCCCAACCCGGATAAACCGGAAACTTGAAATTATCAAGTATTTGGTAACTTCTCAAAAACTTATGGTTGAACATACCAGCGCAGTCATCCGGTATTTTTTTTCAAAGCGGGCAACTGTTTGAAGCCGTTTAGGGCGGCTTACAGTGACCCGAACAGCATAAATTGTTTATTGTAGCCTGTTTGTGCTAAGCGACACACTCATTTTAGATCCCGTGCGTGGGTCACTGTTAGGCGCCCTTAACGGCAAGTTTTGGCCGTATTGAAAAAATTTACCGGATGGCGCAGCGGGCCTACCGAAACATATTGATAAGTTACAGTATTTGGTATTTGGTGTTTGCGCTATTTAATTAAACAGCACTTCTTAAACTTCTTTCCACTGCCACAGGGGCAGGGATCATTTCGACCGATATTTATTTTAACATTGAAGTCTGATGGATTAATCAACGGGTGATCCCGCTTTAACCTTTGCACCAGGGAATTGTGGAGTTCACAATATCCGAAGATGAAATCCGGAATTTGAGCCTCAAACCATTTTACAAATTTGGGGGAAGATAAATGGGAAATACCCTGTTCTAGACTGCTCAAAGCAACCGCCGGACTGCCCGTATCATCGGCAATTTTAGCAAGTGTAAAATAGGGTTGCAGATATGATGGATCTTTTTCGACTGCTTTTCTAAAACTATCGCCCGCTTTTGTATATTGATTGGTATTATAATAAATATTTCCCAAACTGATATAGTTTTCCGTTTCATCAGGATTCTTTTTTATTTCCAAAAGATATTTGCTAACCGCATCCCCGATATCAACGGTTTTTCCATGGGAAATGACTGATAGAAACTTAACCGGACTTTGCTGATAGGCTGTCTTGCGCTCCTGTTCTGATTTGAAGAGCAATAGTCGCATTATTTCGGTGGTCAAAACCATCATACCTTTTGAAGTAAATTCAAAACTGGAAATGAGATTACAATTAAGGCACCTCAACTCTTGGGCGATATAGGGTTCGCCTTTCCCCTTTTCATTTATGATGATATGGTTTAAGCGGTAAATATTTTCATCGCCACATTTTTCGCATCGCAGCTCTACATCAATATAGGGTCTAACCGTATCCAGTAATTCTCCTTTTAAAAAGGCATGGCTGATTTCAGTTTGCTCCCGCTGTTGCTCATAATATTGCTCAAGAAGATTGTCGGTTTCCGGCGTTTTATTATCTGTAAGAAACGATAGAATAATATAGGTTCGGTCAATCAAAGTTTGGCCTTTATTGATTTTGGGTTTCAACCGTTCACGACATTCTTCGCTGCAAATTGTTTCACACGTGCGTAGCAGTGCCTCCCGATCAAGTTTCCATAAAGTATCAAAGTATTTATTTATGAATTCAAGTGTTTTTGGACCATCGATTTTTTGAACAATGCCTAGTACGGAAATTTTGGTGTTATCATTCAGGTCATTAAAATGATCCTCGAAAAAATCCACCGCCCGGTCCCCGTAATTTACCAGGGCCGCTTCCACATAATGATCAAGAAAGTCATTATTAACATCCGTGGATAATGCATCGGTCAGGGGTTTAAGAAACGCATCGTATCCCAATGCTCCCATGACGGTAATAATATGGCCGGCGCCAAAATGATGGAATGCCTTTCCAAGCGCATGGGTTAAACACCGAATGGCATCTTCCTTTTGCTGGCTTTTTAAATAAGAAATAAACGCGTCAAGATCCGGAATGTTTTCAATATCTGAAGAAAGCAGTGTCACGGCCTCGTCAATGGGAACACCGGACAGATCCATCTTTTCTTTTTTGAGTGATGCCAGCATGCAGGCAAGAACCATGGCGTAAATATACGGGCGTTGTCTTTTCCGGTGTAATTGGTTCATGAGATCAGTATCATTGATGAGACCATGGAAAACAGTTCGAACCTTTTTATTTTCCAGGACATGGCCATAGTTGTTCAAAAATGACGCCATAAAATGGTAAGAACGTTTTTTTAAGTTATTTACCGCTTTTTCCAAGACTTCAGCAGGTATGGTTTCAATGTAAAACGGTTTTATCATTTCCGAAAACGGCAAGGCGGCTCCATCCATAATCGCGCTGATAAGGCTAAACTCGACCGACGAGAAATCAAACATGGCAATTAAATGTGTTAATTGTTCATTGTACTGCACTTTAGACGCGGTCGGCAGGTGTAGGATATGCTCCTTAAAAAAAGTATCGAATCCAGGATGATCATATGTCCAAGCCATCGCCAGAATATATAAGGACAACCTGTGTTTGATCTTTTCATCGATCATCGGCTCTCGATATGCTTTGATAATATCAGTTGAAATAATCTTCGCTTCTTGTACGGGAAGATATGCCAGACTTTTCAAAATCCCCAGCCATTTGCTGAAATCTTCAAATTGGACAACGCCTTGTTTGCAATAGGAATTGAACAATTTGACAGCCGCCGACGGGTCACACTGGGTAATGATGGGTGCTGACCAAGCGGCAAAGGTATCTTCCCCCTGGGACCATTTCTCAATCAAAATTTTAATTTTATTTGAGAAACGTTGCGAAGATATTTGTTGAAAAATTCGGGTTAAAAGATCCGAATCAAAATGATCAAGCATATATTGGATGGATATATCGCTGAAGAGCTTTTCTTCAATCGCTTTAGTGTTATCTTCGTCTAAATCCTCGAGTTGATCCAGAACCCATTCGACCATGATGGGCTCTTTCATATCTGCCTTTAGGGCCAAGTTTTTTAAATGCATTATGGTGTAAGATTCCTCCAAAAAATAAAAAATTGCGCTACTGGGAACAGACCAAACGGTTTAGTGTTTAAATCAATGGTTAATTGGTTCGGTTGGTTCGGTTGGTTTAATTAGTTTAATTGGTTACATCTCGGGATTTCTACAACTTATTGCGAATAAAGGTAACTTCTCAAAAACTTATGGTTAAACCTACCAGCGGAGTCATCCGGTTATTTTTTTTATTCTACCCGGTGACTGCTGACATCCGCTCTTCAAGAGACTTTATCATACTCCGCTGTTCCTGGGTTAACTTTTCAAATTTCACGTGGATTGCCTTGGGATTTCGTTTTTCAATTTTTCCCGTAACCACAAAAGAAATCTGTTCGTTGAGAACCGAAAAGGTAAGCATTAATTCCTGCCCAACAGCAAAGGCTTCCCGGGTTTTGATGATCACACCGTCAACACTGATATGATAAACAAAACTTCTATGAGAATCATCCTCTGTGTCATAATCAACGGCAATCTGTGGTTTTTCCCCGGGGGGTTCTTTTCCCGGCTTAATTTGATATTTTTGAATTGAAGGTTGAAGATCACCGAACTCGACCTTTGGAACATGCAACACAATCAATGTTATATTGTCATGTCCACCTCGATCATTGGCCATATCGACAAGCATCCGGCAGGCCTTGTCAGCCCGTTCCTTATTTACCACATCGAGGATCTCCTCCGGCGAAACGAGGTCGGTTAAGCCATCGGAACTGATGACCAGAATATCACCTTCAACAGGCTGAATCTCGGACGTATCCGGCCGCACTGTTTCCTTGGTCCCAATGGCCCGTGTAAGCACGTGTTTAAACTTTTCTCCCGGCATTTTAGCCCCTTTGGGGGCAATGGCTTTATATTCTTCGAGCATCGTGTGAATAATGGATAAACGTTCGATCGCACCGTTTCGAATCAAGTAAACCGGGCTGTCGCCCACATTGGTCACGATCAGGGTTTCACCCGTAAAATAAACCGCCGAAACGGTCGACCCCATGCCCTGATAGGACACCTTGCGCTGGGCAGCGTTGTAAACCACCTGATTGGCCAGGTGGATGCTTGAATTAAACTGGTTCGCCTCCTCGGAAAACGCTTGATCAGAATCGGTCAATTCCCCCTCGATGCAGTCTCCCATCGGTCGTTTCATGAAATCACGAATGGTCTCCACCACCAGCCGACTCGCAACCTCTCCGGCCTGGTGTCCCCCCATACCATCCGCCACCACATAAAGCTTCATGTCATCATCGAAAAAGAGAGAATCTTCGTTTCCCTTCCGCTTTTGACCCACATCGGTAATACCTGCCGATTCAACAACGATCATCGGAACTCCTTTTTGAGTACCTTAACCCTGACAAGCCGGGAACAAACAAGAACTTAAAAGATAATAGAAATCAAGGGTTACTCAATAAAATTAAATGATTGATCCGGTTAGCCCGTTCGTCCGTGCAACCCATAAAAGCGTCACTTGACCCAAACTGGTAAATCGGCCTACAGGCAAACTGCAAGGGAGCATTACCGATTTGTTAATAATCGTATCAGAGTCTGATCGGGATGGCCTATTTCTTCCAGGCGATATCTAAAACACATCCCTTCCCTTCCTGAATATGAATTGTCATAACGTTTACAAACGGGTAATGCTCCCAACTGCAACCATTCAGAGCGTTTGGAAGCATTTAGAATAACAACACAATTAATCATCAGCCATTAGGTTGTCAAGACATTTATAATTGTCAAAGCAACCCTTGAGTTGCAGAGCGCTTTGATGTTCAAACCTGCTCAACGGATTGATGCCAGGGCTTTTTTAGACGGTTTCGTAAAAAGTCCAACTTCTGCGTTGTGCTGCATTTCGCAATCATTCAACGTACGATAAGTACGCCTCATGATTACAAAATTTGCACGCCTTGAATTCGAACTTTTTACGAAACCGTCTAAATCGGACTTTTTACGAGTTTATCTTTTTTGATGCTCAACCTTTTTGAATATATGCTTTGCGAAAGGTTGAAAAGTCTGCAAGACTATCGTTTGATTCAATAAGCCGGTGAATGTCGTCGGGAGCAATCGGCAGGCAGCAAAAAAGCCTGTTCTCCAGTTCTTCGGTTTTTGCCCAAAGCAGGTAGATCTGTCTTCGACGCTCCGGCTTCTTTCCATACTTTTCTAAAATATAATCTTTTCGCTCTTCAAGTGAGACCACCTGGTCGTGCAGCACCCGTTTGTCCGCATAGTTGACAATCTCTGCCTCAGTAAGCTCTTTCGAGGCAAAATATTCATCAAGGACCACATGCTGTCTGACAATATGCCCTACTTCCGGATATCCCCGATCGTTCAAAAATTGAGCGCCGGTACGTGCGTGGTTTTCCATGGTTTTAAAGCTTCTCGTTTTGGTAATATCATGCAGCAGCGCCGATGCCTGAACCAGTTCGCGGTTTAAGTTTTTCCCGATTACATTGATATGCGATACCAGCA
>JAFDFH010000525.1 GCA_019309945.1 Deltaproteobacteria bacterium | reverse complement strand
CTAAATGCGTGTATCGCCCAAAGGTTTGCGTGAGCATGCGCCGGGAAAAACCTAAAACTTCGGAAAAAGTGAAAACCGTTCATAAAAAAGTAAGTTCTTTTGAGCGGCACTATTTTAGGCATCTGCTCCATGCCATGGTTGGGCTTTATAATGTGTCCATCTGATTTAACTCATAACCTCTTCCCACTTTTCCCGCAAAACCCCATCTGGATCATTTTCCACGCGTGGGTTTACATTAAAAACCATTTTGGGTTTTTCTTTCTCGTTATATTGTGGCCATGTCTGAAGACCAGAATGGTTGGGATCACCCTTGCGAGCAAAGCTGATCCATGCATTCTGAACTTGCTCTATTAAAGCTATGGGTGGGTTGTCTCCAAAAATCTCTTCATCTTTAATATAAAAAACAAAAGGGATTTCAATGGCGTGATAAGATCCCATTTCCGGGTCAACGGGAGAAGACCATTCAAACAAATATTCCCAGGTAGGGCTGTGTTGCGACTGAGCTGCTGATAAACGTGCATGTGTAGAGCGGAAGTGACCCCAGGTAGCCATATCAATATAATTATCCGATTCGCTTTTATCCGGATCGTAATTCGTATGGCACTGATACAATTCATCAATTTCAGCATTGGTTAGTCGGTATACATGCTTATATAATCCCATTATGGCCTCACGAGGTATATTACGCATATTCTCCTCATAATATTTTAGCCAATAGTGATATTCATCTTTTGTGCTGCCGTGCATCAAAAGAATATCCGATGTGTTGCCCTTGGCAATATAATCATAAGGGTCTTCTGGCAGCACATCACCATCAAAGGTCGGCATGAACATTCGGTCAGCCATAAAGGTGGCTTCTTCAGTGACTTCATACGTGGCAGAGCGAATCTTTTCTTCACTCAAGTTCATCAATCCGTTGAGGTCATCCACACCGCATGCGTCCATAAAGACTTTTCTATAATGTGGGCCGCGTTTTTTGTGCGTGCGTGAATGATGAAAAGTGCCGCTTTCGGCAATCACCTTATTGAACAAACCTTTTGCCGAGGGCGTGACCATCAGTGCACATACACTTGAACTGCCGACAGATTCGCCGAAGATGGTAATGTTATCCGGATCACCACCAAAGTTTTCAATATTGTTCTTAACCCATCTCAGCGCAGCAACTTGATCCAGCAGGCCATTGTTTTTGGAATTGCTAAATTCTTTTCCACCCAGTTCATCCAGATACAGCCAACCCAAAGCACCCAACCGATACTGTATGGACACCAGTACTACATCGCCGCGTTCGGCAAAAAAGGTGCCATCATACCAAGAATCATTTGTGCCGCCGGTAAAAAATCCGCCGCCATGTATCCACACCATGACGGGCCGCTTTTTATTGTCATCCAGCCCTTGTGTCCAGACGTTAAGCAATAGGCAATCTTCACTTTGCGACCCCATAGAAACTAGTCCCCCTTCATCATAAGGCTGAATACTAGCAGGGCCGAACTCGGTTGCATCTTTTATGCCTGTCCACGGTTCAGGATCGACAGGGGCTTTAAAACGTAACTCACCCACAGGTGGTTTAGCAAAAGGGATGCCGGTAAAGCGAAAAATATTCTCTTTTACTTTTATGCCTTTAATTTTTCCACACTGCGTATTTGCGATCGCATTCATTTTATTTTTCCTTATTTACTTTGTGACAGAATCCTTTTGAAATTAATTTTGGATGCCCAACGGGTTGATAACCTAACAAATTAATACGCGAAATCCGCCAAAGTCATCTTATCTGAATCATAATCGATATCTCGTTTGGATAAAGTCTTTCACAGGGACATTATCAGCGCAAAACCTGTGTATAATATGAAATACGGTAGCATATCCACAAGAACTTCACGATAATAGATTATAGCAATATTTCAGAACCACTTTTTCAACAACCTACTTTCTTTTAAGGCATGAGAACCTGGCAAGGTAAATTAATTCTACTTGTGTAATCTGAACCGCTCGAGAAGGAATTATTTGTCAAGTTCTGTAATAAACTTAGGATGCAACTTCTGTCATCTCCCTGCACTCAGGAAACTAGACGAACGCTCTAATATTAATGAGAATCAGTGGAATTGCGTGGTGCATACAGGTATTGGAA
>JAFDFH010000153.1 GCA_019309945.1 Deltaproteobacteria bacterium | reverse complement strand
ATTACTACAAAGCGATGGCAAACGTGTTGCAGCGCCATCGCCTTGAAAATAAAAAAAGCTTGACAACAAAGGAAATATAAGAAACTGTATAAGTAGATAACTATTTAATAATAATTGAAAAAATGGGTTTTATGTCGTACAGCTTGCCATAGTGCTTGTTGATTAATACCAGTTAACCAGCGTGGTTTACAATAGATAGTGTTGATTTTTAGAAATTATGGAGAATCCCAGAAATTATGGTTTACCCAAAAACTAAGAATTACAGATACATTGAGAGGATGTCCAAATATCAAATTAACCGAGAATATTTCAGATAGAATCTGGATACATGAAACACACTATGGAATCAATCGGTATTTAATTTTTGGTCAACTCAGCCATCATCGGTGCACCCTGCGTACTCGAGGAGCCTGACTGCATAATGCATCAGCTAATGTAATGAATTTCGGCTTGCCTAAAACTAGAGATGTCTTGCCTTAATACATCATTTCAAGTGATTGTGTATTTGGAATTCCAAACTAAAAATCACGCATTCAATATCGAAGATTACATATATTCTTCATATCACAGAAGCGCTCAGACCTGTGATAAGAAGAATAGTATCATGAAAGCCCTGGCAAGGGAACCATTGAGAATACCCCACTCATTGGCTGAAATTGTGATGTGCCAAATTAACAATACTTGCATCTTGAATGGTAGAGGGGGAAGGGGGTATCCACTTAACGCAAGTGCCCCCTATATATAGTATCTTGAGGCATGGAAACTTTCCCTGCATTCATCAAGGTGCCGTCGGCAAGCATCTGGAGCGCTACCTTGATGAGTACACAGCCGACGCACGTCCAGATCGCGGGGAATGCTGATGCCGCAAGCTGTTGCAACGGCTTCCGCACCGTACCGGCAGCTTGTCGAGGGAGCCACAAGATGTCGTAGGTGCTTGCGTCAAGTGGATGCCCCCTTTATTTTATAATTATTTTGCTTTCAGGCAAAAATATTATCATTGCATGGAAAAAGGGGCATCACCTGTTCTAAAAAAGAAGTTCCTTTTCCAACCCTAAAGCTTGCTTCCCGCCGTTAAAAGGAGCGCCACTCTCTCACGATGATAGACAGGGTCTCCCAGGATCGATTCATTGGCCTTGGCCCGTTTCAGGTATAGATGGATATCATTCTCCCAGGTCATCCCGATCCCGCCCAGTACCTGTATGGCACCATTCGTGATTTGGGTATAGACCTCTGTGCAATAGGCCTTGGCCGCCGAGGCGGAAATAGCGGCTTCTTGGTCATCTCCGCTGTCTTGGGCCCAGGCAGCCCAGTACAACAAAGAGCGTGCGCTTTCCACTTCCACAAACATTTGCGCACAACGGTGCTTGATGGCCTGAAATGCGCCGATGGGTTGATTGAATTGATGGCGGATTTTGGCATATTCCGTGGCAATCTCCATGGCCCGCTGGGCTCCGCCCAGGCAATCCGCACAAAGACCGATCTGGGCCCTTTGCAGAACCCGGGTCAGGGCATGCCACCCCTTATGGAGCGGTCCCAAAATCGCCTCGGAGTTGATACGAACGTCCTTAAACTCCACAGCGCACAGTTTGCGGGTTCCGTCCATAGTACGGATCATCTCCGGTTTCGGTCCTGGCCGCACAGACCAGAAAGTCCGCCACATGGGCATCGGGCACAAAGAGTTTGGTACCGTTCAACAGGAATCCATCTCCATCCGTGCGGGCTTCCATTTGAATGTAGCCCGGATCCGCCCCCCCGTCCGGTTCATGCAGCGCCAGCGTGCCCCGCAATTCACCTTCGCCAATCCGGGGGAGATAGCTTTTTTTCTGAGATTCGCTTCCCGCCTCAAGGATGGCTTCAGCGGCCAATTGTACGTTTGAGAAAAAAGGACCCGGCAGCAACACCCGGCCCATCTCCTCCAAAATGATGGCCAGCTCTAATTGATCCATTTCCATCCCGCCGTAGGATTCCGGGATACGGATCTTCATCCAGTCCATCTCATTGATCTTGTTCCACATCGCATCCGTGAAGCCACGATCGTCCTCGAACATTTCACGAACGTATTCCATGGGCGCCTCTTTCTCCAGAAACCTGCGCGCCTCCTTGGCGATATCCAATTGAAATTCATCTAATGTGATATCCACGTTTTATCCTCCTTGACGCTCATTGACTCTCGACATGTCCTTTGGCAACTCCAGCACACGCTCTCCGATAATATTCCTTTGAATCTCCGAAGTGCCCGCTTCGATGGTGTTGCCCCTGGATCTCAGGTAATGGAACTGCCAATACCCGTCATGTATGCCCCACGCTGATCCGCTCATAAGTTGACCGCCGGGTCCCTGCATGTTGATGGCAGCCTCACAGATCCGTTGATTGAATTCACTCCAGAGCAGTTTGCCGACCGATCCCTCAGGGCCGGGGATCCCGCCACGGATCAGGTGGTTCAGACTCCGAAGCCCGTGGTATTTTGTCACCATTGTATCAATGTAGGCCTGGCCGAGTCGTTGCCGGAAGATGGGATCCTCGATCACCGGTTTGCCTGAGCGCTTACATTTTTGGGCCATCTCTATCATCAGGTCGATTTTCTGACCGAGAGCGGCCGCCATAGTCACATCGCCCACCGTACGCTCAAACATCAGGGTGGTAATGGCAATCTGCCAGCCCTGCCCTTCTTCACCTACCCGCATATCCACAGGTACCCGGACATTATCAAAAAAGATTTCATTGAACTCGGCCTCCCCGGTAATCTGGGCTGTGGGCCGCACTTCAACCCCGGGCAGCTTCATGTCCACGAGGAGGTAACTCAACCCTTTGTGTTTCTTTACCTGAGGATCGGTTCTAACGAGCAGCATGCAGTAGTCTGACAGTTGGGCCACCGACGTCCAGACCTTCTGTCCGTTCACAATATAATGGTTGTCTTGCCTCTCCGCCCGGGTGGACACATTGGCCACATCCGATCCCGCATCCGGCTCACTGAATCCCTGGCACCAGATATGGGTCCCATCCAGGATCCTGGACAAAAATTCCTGCTTCTGGGCCTCACTGCCGCAGGTCAGGATGGTCGGAGCGATCATACCGTGGGTAATGAGACCGACATTTTTGATTTCCATACACGCGGCAGCCATGGCTTCCAAAACAATCGCCTCTTCCATAACGCTTTTTCCCTGACCGCCGTATGCTTTGGGGTAGTACATTCCCGCGTACCCGGCCTTAAAAAGACGCCCTTGGAGGTCTTTGTAAGCGTCGGCCAGTTCCTCGCCCGATTCGAAATTCGGGTATCGGGAAGGATCCCAGCCATCTGGAAGGTTCTTCTCCAGCCATGAAACAAATTCCTTTTGAAATGCTTCTTGTTCCGGATTCAGCCGAAAATCCATGTAATATTCCTCCTTTACGATTGATGTTTCAGTACGATCTACCTAAAAAAGGTTTTAACCATTTGTGGTCTTTGGCAGGTCATAAGCTGTCGGACGGTTCCGTTTTAAGATCCCTAATGAGCGAGGTTTTCACGGCTTAAAACGGGACGGTCCGACAGCAGTTCGGTTTACCGTTGTTTTGCAGACCGTACCCTGATGTTTCACTGACTAATTTTTTCCTTCAACGCATCCACAATGTTAAACAGGTCAGCCACCACCCCGTAATCGGCAAATCGAAAAATGGGGGCCATGGGGTCTTTATTGACGGCAATGACCGTTCCGGCCCCTGCGATGCCGGCCACATGCTGAAAGGCGCCGCTGATGCCGAGGGCCAGATAGATTTTCGGTTTTACCGATTTTCCGGAGGTCCCCACCTGGTAGTACTTGGGCAGCCAGTTCTTGTCGACAATCGGCCGGGAACACGACAGGCTGCCGCCCAATTGTTCAGCTAGTTCTTTAATCGCGGGAATTTTATCCGGATCACCCACCCCCCGGCCGATGGAGACCAAAAGCTCTGACTGGGATATGTCCACTTCTCCGGCGGCCGTATCCACAAATTCGATGAACTGTTTGCGGGTATCCGGTAAATCGGCTGGAATTTCCTTTTCAATGACTTCTCCCCGGCGCGACCCTTTTTCATCCGCCTGAAATGCGCCGGATCTGACCGTGAACAGATACCCTTCGGATTCTTTTAATCCAACCTTTGAGAACAACTTGCCGCTGTATATCTGCCGGACTGCTTTGGGTCCGCTGTCCTCCATCAATATATCGACACAGTCCGTGGCAAGGGGAAGCCCGGTTTTGATGGAAAGCGCCGGTGCCAGGGTCATTCCCCAGGGCGTATGGCCGATAAGGGTCATGAACGGATGATATTCGCCGATGAGTCTGTGGAGAATCTCCTTGTACAGATCCAGATCAAAGGATGTTAGTTTTTCATCCGCTATGGTGATTATCCTGTCGGCGGCCGTGCCGATATCCGTAACAAATGCATCATTTTTCCCACCGAGAACAACGGCTGTCAGGTCGGCGGAAAGCGCCTCGCACAGCCTATCGGCCCTTCGAAGCATCTCCCGCGATATATCCCGAAGCGCGTTTTCCCGGTGTTCGATAACGACGAATATATCACCCATTATTCGATCACCCCCTTTTCTTTCATTACCTGGATAAGCAGATCGGCAACCTCGGGCGGGGTGCCTTCGATCATCTCTGCCCCTGCGGTTTCAGGCGGCATAAACACTGCTTCTATAATGGCTTGTCTTGCAAGATCCGCCTCGGACAGGTTCAGCTCATTGAGATGAATCACTTTCATTTCCTTTTTCCGTGCCTTTTTCACCGCCATGATGGACACGTAACGCGGCTCATTGATGCCCGATTGGATACTCAATACCGCCGGCAACTTGAGCGTTAAGACCTCTTCGACGCCGCCTTCCAGCTCCATATTGATCGATGCGGATTTGTTTTCATCCAGCGCCAGGCGGTTAACAACAGCAGCATGGGCCGCACCCAATCGTTCGGACAGCATGCTCCCCACAACTCCCTCATTATGATCCTCGGCCTGCACGCCGGTGAGAACGATGTCAAAATCAATGTCCCGGATGATTGCCGCCAGAATCCCTGCGATGACAAATCCGTCTAACGGGTGCTGTTCCGGTTCGACGCGTATGGCCCGATCCGCACCCATGGCCAGGCACCTTCTGAGCACCTCTTCGTCATCTTTAGCGCCGATGGTCACAGCAGTGACGGTTCCGCCGAATTTCTCCTTGATCCGGACGGCTTCTTCCGCCGCATAGCTGTCCCATTCATTCATGACGTAGGCCAGCCTGCTTTTATCCACCTCCTTTTGGGACGCGTCGATTTTCAGGTTGACTTCCTGGGTCATGGGAACCCGTTTGACACACACAATGACATTCATATTTCAGATCTCCTTTCTGCATCCCTCTCGTTGCTTTGGGCTTTTGGTCTTCTAAAGCGCGGATAAGAACAACCCCATAAGGTCGATCACTTTCATTTCATTTTCAAGGTCGGCGGTCTTGATGGCATCATCAAAGTGAGTGAAGCAAAACGGACAGGCCGTTACGATCACATCGGCCCCGATTTCCCTCGCCATCTGTATACGTAGCTCGGCCATACGGACCTCCTCCTGTTCGATTTCGTGCCACAGGGTAACATCCCCGCCGCCGCAGCAAAAGCTTCGGTCTTTGGATCTTTTCATCTCCACCAGCCTGAGTCCCGGAATCGACCGGAGCAACTGCCTGGGGGCGTCGTAGATCTCATTGTGCCGGCCCAGATAGCACGGATCGTGAAAGGTGTAAAGGTTTCCGGATTCAACGGTTTTCGACGGTCTGAGTCTCCCGTCCGCCGCCAGGGTAGCGAAGAACTCGGCATAATGATACACCTTGAAATCAGCCGGATAATCTTTTTTGAGAGTGTTGAAACAATGGGGGTCCGTTGTAATGATCCGGTTGAAGCGAATGCTACTCAGGGTTTCCATATTCTCCTCGACCAGAAACTGAAAAAGTCCTTCCTCCCCCATCCGCCGGACCTGGTGGCCGGAATCTTTTTCAAGTTCACCCAGGATTCCGAAATCGATCCCTGCCAAATGTAGCCCTTTTGCGATAGCAGTGGCAACGGCCTGGGCCTGGGGATCAAAGGCGCCGTAGCTGTCCACATAGAAAAGGACATCCACCGCATCACCTTCATCCAGGATCTTTACCGGTATATCGTCGAGGTCTTGAATCCATTCAGCCCGTTTTTCAGGCGGTTTGCCAAAAGGATTTCCCGTGGTTTCGACGTTCATGAGCACTTTGTTGAAGGCCTGCGGGTTCTGTGACGTTTCAATGAGATGGCGCCGCATATCGACGATCTTGTCGATATACTCGATAAAAACCGGGCATTCCTCCTCGCAGGCACCGCAGGTGGTACATGACCATATTTCATCCGTTGTGACGACATCGCCGACCAGCTCCAGGGAATCGGCCGCGTCATTTGATTTCACGGACTGTTCTTTAAGCTTTGTAAACAGAAACACCGGGTATTTCTGATACCCGTAGTCTCTCAGATTGATGGTGATCAATTTGGGGGAAAGGGGCCGTCCGGAAATATTGGCCGGGCAGTTATCCGTGCAGCGCCCGCACTCGGTGCACGTGAAAAAATCGAGAAGATGCTTCCAGGTGAAATCTTCATAAATACCCACGCCGCATCTTTCGAGCTCATCAAGATCGTCGACTCCCCACCTGGCAGGCTTCAAAACCCCCTTTTCGCGTTTTCTGAGAAACACGTTGGGCAGAGCGGTGATAATATGAAAGTGCTTTCCGAGGGGAAGAAAATTCAGAAAAAGGAAAAAGGCAACCACATGCAGCCAGTAGCTGGCAGGATAAATCTTTTGAAGAGATTGGATGCCAAATGGGGCAACCACCAAGGCCCCCAGCCGGGCTGCAGGAAACCATCCGGCGCTCAGGTGATCGGGTCCGAATAACCGAAGAGCACTGCCTTCATACAGCATATCGGTGACCATCAGAAAGGATATCAGCCCCAGAACGAAAAAGGCTTCTCCCTGATGGCTGCCCTCATATCTTTTGGGTTTCGTGATCCACCGCCGATAGACGGCACAGAGGCAGGCACAGAGCACGACCAGTTCGAAAATATCTTTGAGCGTACTGTAGAAGGTTCCGAAACCGCTTTTCATGATCGGTTGGAGAAAGGGCAGGTTCAAGCCTTGGCTTACCAGATCGATGGAGCGGAGGCCCAGCACAATGAAACCCCAGAATATGAGGATGTGTATGATACCCGCCGCCGGATAGCGGGGTTGCCGCTTCTGGAGAATTCCGTAGATAAACACATCAACAAGCCGTTTTCCGATATCGGCCAGCCGCGGATCGGGTTGGCCGGAGTGAATCAGCAGGTATCTTTTATACATGATGCAGGAAAAGGCGGACAGCGCCGTTATGAGCAACCCCCATCCATAGACATACCCGGGCATGCCGAAATAGTTTTCCGTGGACGGATGTATGAAAGGCATTTACAAAAACTCCTGACTTGTTCACATGTGTGCTATCTTGCCTAAAAAAAAGGGTCATCTTGCGATAAAATTAGATAACCCCGTATGTTTTTCCTGGTGATCCCAACGGGCCGAAAACCCGTTTAAAAAAACTTTCCCCTGATGCCTTGTGGGGTCAAGATGGCCAGAATTTCAAAAGTTGTCAAGGCAAAATGAATTTTCCGTTTTTCCCGGAGAAATATAAAGGGAAGGGGGTATCCATTTAACGCAAGTGCCCCCTATATATAGTATCTTGAGGCATGCAAACTTTTGATATGTTAGATGCCACAAACTCAACCAACAATGCGCAAGGCAAAATACGGCACCAGGTTGAACAAAAATATACCTATTTTAAAAAGCGCCATACCTGCATAGTGAATGGCATCGAACTTATCAACAGATAAATCAAACCATTTACGATGAAACCGATACATCCAACTCCCTTCTTCGCACATATATTCCGGGGCACTCGATAGCATTACAAGCTATTTATCCTTATCTAACCACATTTCCCATACGTAT
>JAFDFH010000152.1 GCA_019309945.1 Deltaproteobacteria bacterium | reverse complement strand
GCCGTATGACGTAAAAGTTATGACTGTGAAAGGGATATTTGTCGGGAATCTTACGGTTCATCCTGCCAATGACAGGGAGGTCTGCTGGTCTCCTGATGGAAAACATATCGCTTTCATTAGCAACCGTCACGGGGGGCGGGCGCTCTGGGGGATGAGGGTCAAGGACGGCAAGCCCGCTGGAAAACCCTTTATGATAAGGAGTGAGATGGGGAACACAGGATTGCTCAAATGGACCTCGAAGGGGCTCGCTTGCGCGATGTTTGTGATGCCCAGGGATATCTTCCTCATGCCCGTTGATCCCAAGACTGGGGAACCTTCAGACGAAGCTCGCATGCTGGAATATACTCCCACGGGCGGCAATTCCTGTCCGCGCTGGTCTCCTGACGGGAAGTACCTGGCGTTCGCCTCCAGAAAGAAGGCCGGCCCTGGATATATAGTGGTGATTTCTCCTGATAAAGGGGAAGCTAAGGAATATCAGATTCCCTCGGATAACTACAGGGGTTTTCTTACCGACCTGAGTTGGATGCCTGACGGCAGCGGTTTAGGTTTTTCCATGTTTGTCCCCAACGAATCGAGTAGCGGGCAAGTGCGCAGGCTTTTTCGATTGAACCTCGAAACCGCAGAATGGGAAACATGGCCTATACCATCCCGATTTGGAGGTACATGGGGACCGGATGGATCAACCTTTGTTTTTGAAAAAAGTGGCTCCCACGCGGGAATCGTCGAATGGAATCCTTACTCCGGCGAGGAGCGTGTCATTTACCGTGTTCCGGAGGATGAAAAATTGCGTACCATAAGAGGCATGAAGTTTTCTCATGACTCAAAGAAACTTATATTCTCACTAAACAATAATTTGCTTGTTGTGTTGGATATGGAAACCGGCAAAGCCAAAACAGTGGGTTCGGAATTTATGTCCCCGGCGTGGTCGCCAGATAACAAGCTCATATTGGCCCTTGCTTCTTGGGAAGATGGCTGGCCCAAGACGATGTTCGTTTTACCGGCAGAAGGAGGAGAACAGACAGAGCTGAAACTTGGTGACATGCTGCCCAAGGACTGCCATCTGCTGCAGCCTCACTGGTCACCGGACGGAAAAAAGATTGTTTTTGAGACACGATACACCATTCATGAGGCGTTTTTGCTTAAAAACGTCATCCCCAAAAAGTAACTGGATAAAAAAGGGCTGTAAAATATCCTGGAAGTGAATGAAAAATCTGATAATAGAGGGTGAAAAGTTATGCGCCGATCCATCAATTATTTACTAATAGTAATCCTGCTGAATTTCTCTGCAGTTATTTGGGCTCAAGATCCAATAATGTATTGGGATTTTGAAAAAAACGGGAAAGGGACTTCCATACCTATGTCTCAGACTATGACCATAACACCAGTAAAGTCATGTTTGTAGATGATCCGAACAGTCCTCCATATGGCCCTTTCAGCTGGGATAAGTCTTACCCTTATACAATACAGCAATACAATTTCAAATCGGAGAACAAACCATTTATTTGTTTTGAGCCGGGAAATGAAATGTTCATAAGACATAGCAGTCTCAGTTCTTATGAAAAAGCCAGAGGATGTAACCATTTTTCGGTTGGACAAGCGCGTTGTGACGGAAGAACCACAAGGATGTCAGACCGTCCCTCTCATTGCACTTCTTTTCCTATTTCTGATCCGGTTATTCATGAAAATGGTGACAGGTACTATTGGTGTGGTCTATACGGCATGAACAATATGGATCTTGATCAATTGGTACAAATGGGAAGGTCATGGGCTTTTGCACCGGAATTAGCAGTTATTGGTTCAAGTACAGTATTCTTAGGTTATGACAGAAGCAGTAAATGTTATCAGTTTCAAAACAGCACAGAAAAACCCAATAAGATCGAGATCACAATAAACGGAAGCAAGGATTCTCCTATTATTAATTCTGCTTTTTTACATTAGAAACTGGAATGCAGATAGTGTTAAGGTGTTGGTGAACGGAGAAGAGTTTAAGGATGTGGAGGCGGGATTAATTCATAAACTTGAAGGAACAGATCTTGTTATATTTCTGCGGCTTAATAATAATTCAAAAACGGGTGTAAATATTATTGGGGATCAAGTCCAAAATAAGTAAGGGAAAATAAGGGAGATATTGTCGGGTCCAATCCTGGAACAGATACCAGCGTTGAACCTGTGACATTCACTTAACACCTAATATTTTGACCTGATCGTTTTTTTTACATACAATCTCGGGCAGGTAGGAGGATAGGATGCGCGAGAGACGGTGCCCCTTAAAGAGTCATTGCCGCCACGCCTATTCCAGGCGTGAATTCATCCGCGATTCGGCCGGATTGCTGGCCGGGTCTGTTCTATTGAAAGGATGTTCACAACGCGGGGAAGATGTTTTGTCTGCGCTGAACCCTGTGCGTGCTTCAGGGCCTGGGTCGACATACACGCCGCGACTGCGTGCCGCATTCGTGAGAAGAGAAGAAGAGTACGGTATGTGGTGGCCCGGGGCCGTCTATGATGGGGAAGCGGCACGCAGGATGTACACGGAAGAGATGTCCCAGACAGCGCGCCGACTGGAGGCTGATTTTGTGTTGCGGCCTGAACCCATATACAGCATAGAGGAAGCGCAGGCTTGGATTCGCGAAGCCGAGAGCGAAGGCGTCGATGGCCTGGTGTTGGTCATGCTTGATCGGCAGCAGCACTCATGGCCCACCGCATACCGAGTCGCTGAGAGCGCCGTTCCGTCGGTTATTTTCTCTCCCTTGGGCACTTCTTTTACCACCAACACCACTCGATTGGCAGAGACTCCTGGCTGTCTGGTCTACTCCACCAACGATTTCGAGCAGGCCGCCTTCGGTATGAAAATGCTCTGTGCATCTGCCAAAATGAGGCGAAGCCGGTGTGTGGTCATCAAAGGCGATGTCAGGTATGACATGCCTCTGGCCGATTTGGGAATTATGCTGCGCCATGTCCCGGCCGGAACCTTTATCGAGGAATATAACCGCCTCCCGGAGAATGAAGAGATCTCGGCCATGGCGGATGATTTCATCCGCCGAGCCCGGAAGATGACGGGGGCATCGCGGCAGGATGTAGTCAACGGTGTAAAAAGTTTCTTTGTGGCTCGTCGCATTTTGGAGCGGGAAGGGGCTGATGCCATCACCATGGATTGCCTGGGTGCCCTGGCCCATGAGCCCGTGAGCCTTCCCTGCATCTCATGGTCCCGGATGAATGATGAAGGCATTCCCGCAGCCTGTGAGGCGGATTACGGAGCCGTTGCCTCGCAGATCATGGTGCAGTATCTGTTCGGCCGCCCGGGATTCCAGCAGGACCCTGTGGCAGACACGTCGGATGACTCCATAATCGGGGCGCACTGTTCGTGTCCCACGCGGCTTAACGGCTTCCATGAGCCCCCGGAGCCATTCGATCTCATGCATCACCACGGCAACCGGGATGCCGTGCCGCGGACTCTGTGGCGTCAGGGGCAGCGCGTCACGTGCGTCGACCTTTTACCCGCTGCGAGCGAGGATGCCGAAGGTTCCCCTGCGGCCGGGCCATCGGAAGCGCTGATCTCCGTCGGCACGGTTTTAGGAAACATGGAAGTTCCCCCCAGCGGCGGTTGTGTCGTATCGGTCAAGCTGAAGTTTGACAGCCACCAGGATGTCCTGAGCTTCCCCGGATTTCACCAGTTGTTTTTTTACGGAGACTATGGAGAACAGATGAAGGATTTCTGCCTGCTGAACGGCCTGAAAGCACGGGTCGTCTAGATCAGGCTGCTTCAGATTCCAGACGTTAAATTAATTCCTTTGTGATGTTGAGAACAATTGTGAAATCAATTTATTGCTCGCTGACCGGCAAATCTCGCTTATCCAGCATCACCAAAAGGTCTTTGCGTCGTGATTCAGGGATAACCTTGAGATACTCTATTTCCCCATTCACGAGGCTGGCTTCCACCGTGGTATTACCCGGCGCATGCAGCTTAAAATCCACATCCCACTCTTTGGGCCATGCGGGGAAAAGGACTATTTTATCATCCCCGGTTTGCATCAGCATTTCCTGAAGCCCGATCATGCCCGAACCGCCCCAATTATGGTCGGGAACCCAGTCGTGACCCGGCCCCCAGAAAGTGGGAAACCTGCGTTGACTATCCTGCAATTTCCGGGTGTTGTAATCCGCCGCTTCTTCAGTCATTCCCATCCGTGCGAAAAAGATACCATCCTGGTGCCAGCTTTGAATTTTTCCTTTTCGGAATTCAGGTGCATACCGATAGGTGTTTTTGAATACCTGAATCTCATCGTCGCCCAGCTGATACTGATTAAAAGGAAAAAGTGGGTAAAACTGGGGCAACTCCTGGTTTGATTCTCTAATCCAATCCTCAGCCGGATTAATTATTGGCAATCCCTCAACTTCACCGTATGCGTAATCCGGAATCCTGTTCAGAAATCCACGATAATACTCTTTTCTTTCAGCAGGTAAATATTTCTCATCCAGTTCAAGCAAACTGGTCAAACAGGCCCGAAGTCCGGCGATCACATCAGCCGGATTTTTGGCTCCCCGGTACGACTCGCAGGAAGTCGAAGGAAAGATCACCAGCTTCCCGCTTTCATCCAATTCTTTGCCGTCGCGCATCTTCTGGCGTTTCCGGTAATGTTCATCAAAAAAAATCAGCGATTGTTCGATGAAAGGCAAATACGCCGAGATGTCGGCCCCGGTAAACCGGTGAAATTCCAGAATCATATAGGCGTGTTCCACCTGCGATTCCCAATGGTACGCTATCGCACCATTGGCCATCACCCCTTTTTCTACCGGATCGCCAAATCCCATGGCTGCATTTGCTCGTGGGTCGCCAAACGGTATTTCCTCACCCCGTATCCGGTAATTGTATTCGTTCTCCCATCCCCACCCATCGCCCAAAGCGATACCGGGAACGCTGGTATATTCGCAGTAAACAGCGCCTGCATGGCCAAAGTGTTTTTTTACCCTTGCGGCGGCACCCGGCAGGCCCTTCCGGTACAGTTCGAACTGAGGCAGGATGGCATCGAAGTCGCCCGATTTTAACATGGGCCAGTACAATAAACGTTGATTTTGCGCGGTAAAAACAGCACCACCCCATTGACGCCAGTCAGGTTCATACGGCCTCTCTTCATTCACCAATACCGGATCGAAAATGAGATTCCCTCCGTTGAACTTGGTGGGATATTCCCCGAAAACATTTCCCCCGAGCTGGTACCTGAACAGTTGGTAATTGCGGCTCATTTGCCAAACCGGGTTGGAAGGATCGGGATCATCAGGCTGAATAACAATATGGCTTCGGTTCCAGAACCGGTTCCACCATGAAATTGTCTCTGTAAATGATCTCTCCCGGCTTACAGCCGCTGTTTTAATGGTTTCAAAAAGCTTTTCCCTCCACTCCCCGATTTTTTCTGTCTGCCCGATATGTGTGGCAATAAGAATCTGATGTTTCTTTTTTGCCGCTTCACTTTTCAGCTTCCACGATTTAAAGGGTGTGACCTGGTATTTCCCTTCGCCTGTTCCATCCGGAATAAAGCCGCTGCCAAAAACAAATCCGCCAAATGTGCGGTTTTTTAAATCGTCGGTGATTTCATGCGAAAACTCTTCCAGTTCCTGCTGTTTGATAAGAACTTCGGGTATCAGCTTTTCTTCGGGATTCCGGTGGTAAAAAAGGATTCCGTTTTCGGTTTGTTCGATGTGATCTTTTGTCCGGATGACTTTGCCGGGGTACCCTTCGAGATTAAAGACCCCGAACCGCTCTCTGCCAAACTTTATGGGCAACAACTCTTTGCTTTCGGTGCGCCAGCTCTCATAGGCTATGGTGACTTCGGTGTTTTGTCCGGCTTCCACATCCAGATGTACCACCGGCTCGTATACATCCACCCACAACTTCAACAGTGCGTTTAATGTGTCACTGCCTTCCTTTTTGTTCGATTCGATCTCAACATATCCGTCGGCGAGTTTTAATTCCTGACGGAAAGAAGTACTTCCTTTAAACGGATTGGGATTCAGCTTCAGGCGGAACCTCCCCATTTTCAGGTATTCACCGTTCTCATCAAGACTGCCGCTCCGCTGCAGGTACAAGAGGATATCGCCGTTCTCGACCCACACGTTGCAGCCGATATCGCCGCCTACCAGGGGCATCGATCCGCTTGAGTTTTCACTTTGGGTGTCCCAGACGACATTGTATTGGTCTTTGAAAGCATGGGTTGTGTCTTTGGTTTTACACGCCTGCAGCAGGATCAAGGCTGCTAACACAATCAGATATTTATTAGTTTTCATGCTGAATTGCTTCTCCTCCAAGCAAGGATCCATAGGTAATAACAATAAAAGATATGAGGGGCTCAGGTCAAAGGTTATCGATCTGTCTCCGAAGGCTAGGGAGGAGGTCTCTAATTCTTCTTGCAATGGATCAATGG
>JAFDFH010000151.1 GCA_019309945.1 Deltaproteobacteria bacterium | reverse complement strand
TGCCTAAAATGAGCTAAAATGCCTAAAATGAGCTAAAATGCCTAAAATGAGCTAAAATGCCTAAAATTAAGGATGTTAATCATCGTATCAGGATCTGATCGGGATGGTCTATTTCTTCCTGATTACCAGCAGCCGGATCTCGGTCATATCTTCCATGGCAAAACGGATCCCTTCACGGCCTATACCACTATCCTTTACGCCACCATAAGGCATTTGGTCAGCCCGCCAGGATGGGACATCTCCGATAATTACGCCGCCAACTTCCAGGTTATCCCAGGCTTTGTGTGCTTTGTAGATATCCCGAGTGAAAATTCCGGTCTGCAATCCGAAAACGCTATCATTTACCTCATCCAGGGCCGCATCAAAAGATGCAAAGGATGAAACTACGGCAACAGGACCAAATGCTTCCTTACGACAAATATTTTCGTCTTGCGGCACCTTTGCAAGAAGCGTAGCTTCCAGTAAGGCCCCTTCACGTTTACCACCGCAAAGCAGTTGGGCGCCTCGTTTTAGAGCACTGTTGATCCAAGTTTCCAGACGAATGGCCTCCTTTTCAGAAATCATGGGACCAATAAAAGTGTTTTCATCTTTCGGATCACCCATCTTCAATGCCCGGGTGGCAGAAACCAGTTTGTCCGTAAAACCGGCATAAAGCCTTGCATGAACCAGAATCCGCTGCACACCGACACAGCTCTGGCCGGACTGATAAAAGGCGCCGAAAAGAATCCGTGATACGGCATCATCAAGATCAGCATCCTCATCCACAATACAGGAAGCGTTACCTCCCAGTTCGAGCACCACCTTTTTTTTCCCGGCCTTGGCTTTTAAATTCCATCCCACAGCGGGTGATCCGGTAAAACTCAGCAGCTTCAGCCGATCATCTTCGGTGAATAATCGGGCGCCATCGCGCCGGCAGGGAAGAATCGAAAAGGCGCCTTCAGGGAGATCCGTTTCAGCAAGTGCTTCTCCGATAATCAAAGCTCCGATAGGTGTCAGGCTTGCCGGTTTGAGTATGAACGGACACCCCACGGCCAGCGCCGGGGCCACTTTATGAGCAGCCAGGTTTAACGGAAAGTTAAATGGCGTAATAAATGAACAGGGTCCGATGGGTACCCGCTTCCACACCGCGTCATAGCCCTGCGTGCGGGGGCTTCGATCCAAAGGCATATATTCACCGGCCGTCCGGACGCATTCCTCGGCAGCTATTTTGAATGTTTCAATCAAACGGGTCACTTCCCCCCGGCTGTCATTGATCGGTTTCCCGGCTTCAATGCAAAGTGCCTGTGCCAGTTCATCGAAACGATCGGTGAATCGCTCCACGCAGTGTTCAAGTACTTCCTGGCGTTTGTAAGCCGGCATTTTTTTCATGGGTTCGGTGGCTGCCACCGACATTTTAATAGCTTGATTGATGGCCTTTTCATCAGCCATGGCCACACAGGTCACAACCTTGTGTGTAAATTTATCGGTAACTTCAAGATCTGTGTTGGGCATTACAGGCCGGTTCGCCAGATAAAAAGGATATTCTTTTTTTAGCATTTTTTTACTTTCCTTTGTTTTTTCAATTTATAACTACTCAGGCATTTAGGTTGAAGACTGAAGGCTGAAGGATATCAATCATCTCGCAACGCTCGAATCAAACCATTCAAGACCTTCTCTGTTTCGACAATCTTTGGTTCAATCAGAGATGAATCCTGGTTGCGCAAGAACCCCAAACGCTTCGACAAACATAGCTGATAATGGAGTTCCTTTAAGGACCCGAAGGCTATATAGAGAAAACGAAGGTAATCTGCCTGACTGTCACGTGCGCAACCTTCAATGATGTTAGAAGGAACCGAAACCGCTGCCCGTCGCATTTGAGAAGTCAGACCATACAACTCTTCTCTCGGAAAGCCTGCCGTTACCCGATAAACCAATACTGCTACCTCGTCAGCCAGCTCAAATGCCCTAAGTTTTGTGTGATCGCGCATGATTTGCCTAAAAGCCTTCCACCTTCAACCTAATTGCCTGAGTAGTTACTTCAATTTATAAAAGGCAGGTTTTATTTTTTAACTCTTGAATGAATACCTTTTCATTTTCAGAGTAATCCACAGAGACTTCCAGAACATGAACACCGGGGATGGTGAAACAATTTTCTAAAACCCTTAGCAATTCGCCGGTTTTTGATATGCGGAAACCTACGGCCCCGTAGCTCTCGGCATACTTCACAAAATCGGGGTTGCCGAAATCAAGTCCAAAATCAGGTAGACCCATTCCCGCCTGTTTCCATTTAATCATGCCATAGGCGTCATCTTTTAAAATAATGACGACCAAATCCATATTAAGGCGAACAGCCGTTTCCAGCTCCTGCGAATTCATCATAAAACCGCCGTCCCCGCAAAGGGCTACAATCTTTTTCTCCGGATGAACGATTTTGGAAGCTATAGCCGCCGGCAGGCCGGCTCCCATAGAGGCCAACGCATTATCCAGCAGGACCGTATTGGACGCATAGGCCTTATAATTCCTGGCGAACCAAAGTTTATACATCCCATTGTCTAGTGACAGAATCCCATCAACGGGAACAGCTTTTCTGACATCATTAACGATTCTTTGGGGAATGTTCGGGAATGTATGTACATCACACCCGGTGAAAACATTTTTTTCAATTTCATCTTTGATTCTTTGGAAATAAGCAAAATCAACCTGTGAGCAAGGTCCGATTGAAGCTGTCAAGGCGTTTAAGCTTTCGGTAATATCACCGACAACCTCATATTGAGGAAAATAAACATCATCAACCTTGGCACTGTAGTAGTTAATATGGATAACCTTCACACCGCCATGAACCATGAAGAAGGGCGGTTTTTCAACGACATCATGACCGACAACGATAATGACATCCGCCCGGTTTATGGCGCAATGGATGTAATCATGTTCAGAAAGTGCGGCCGTACCTAAAGATCGGGGATGTCTTTCATCCACGACCCCTTTACCCATTTGGGTGCTAAAAAAATAAATCCCCGTCTTGTCCAGAAATTCGTAGAGCTCATGGCAGGTTGCCTTGCGATTGGCACCGGCCGCGATAAGGAGTAACGGATATTTCGCATTTTGAATGATCTCAGCGGCTTTTAAGATGGCGTTTTTATTAGCTATGGGACGGTGCACTTCAGTTACAGCAAAGGGCTCTCCATCGGTTTGTTCGGCGGCGATATCCTCTGGAAGTTCTAAATGGACGGGTCCGGGTTTTTCTTCTATCGCGATTCGAAAAACCTCGCGTACGAGGGAGGGAATAATGGTTGCATTTACGATCTGCTTGGTAAATTTGGTAATGGGTTCCATCATGTGAACCACATCGATAATTTGAAAAAGCCCCTGCTTGCTTTTTTTTATCGGTTTTTGACCGGTAATAAATAGGACCGGCATCCCTCCCAGCAGTGCATAGGATACACTCGTGACAAAATTCGTTGCCCCGGGGCCTAAAGTTGACAGACACACGCCCGGTTTTCCGGTAAGCCTGCCGTAAGTCGCCGCCATAAATCCTGCCGCCTGTTCATGACGTGTTACGATCAACCGAATATCAGATTTTCGCAGGGCCTCTAAAAAGGCAAGATTCTCCTCGCCGGGGATGCCGAATATATATTCAACACCTTCGTTTTCCAGGCATTTTATAAAAAGTTCTGCACCATTCATTTTCCTAAAAGTCCTTTTCTAATAATTTAAAGATTTTCCTAGTGCCCATCCAGAAATGAGGATTTTTGTTTAAGATCAAGGCCTGCGAAAAAAATAACCACAGGCATATGTTTGATATTCCGAGGATTATTTTTTTAGCATAACGCAGATATTGGGCAAAAAAACCATTTATGGATGGGCACTAACTAAAAGCAGTTTTAAAACCCCACCTATCGTCCTGCGGCTGTGTTGCAGGCCTCTTCAAAATGCTCAGGCCAATCGCGTATCTGGGGAATTTTGATATTCTTGACAGCAAACCGATTCTATAATATATTACTCAAATTTCGCAAGCCCAAACTAAGGTCATGCTGTTTTCCGGAAGGCGATTTTATCGCGATTTGGGGTAGCGATCTCGATTTTTGCTTTCGAAAAGAGCGTATTATATGAACAGCTGTCCGCGAATTTTTCTGTTTACCACATTTTTTTGGCTCTCTGCTTTCCTCTGCGCATCGGCCCAAGTTTCGGTGCCTGAAAGCCAAACGATTGTCGTTTGGGGCGAGTCTGCGGTCACAGGTGATCCGTCCGGCGACAGACAACGGGCTTTGTCACAGGCAAAACGCAACGCCCTCGAACAGGTTGTCGGATTATATCTTACATCCAGCACACGGGTACGAAATTTTCAGGTAGTAGAAGAACGCATCTATTCGAAATCCGCCGGATTCATAAATTCCTACACCATCTTACAGGAGCAACGTGGCAAAACTCAGCGCGTTCAGGTTCAGGCCCAGGTCAGTGTTGAGCCCGTTACAGAAATTCTGAGAAATTCCGGATTGCTGCGTAAATGGCGTATCGGCGTATTATTGTCACCAGATTTTCAAGGATCACCGGCCGTCCTTGGTTATTATTCTAATCAACGTTCAATGGAAGTGGCGCGCTCCATCGAGGCGAGTATCGGACAACGCCTGTTGGAGGCCGGATTTAAGCTTGTGGATTCCCGCCATCTGGCGACATTGCGTCAGGAAACAGATCCTTTAGGAAAAATCGATGGATCAAGCAGTTATGGCATTGATCTGCTGGTTGGTGGTTCGATATCTTTGGCTGCGCGAAGGTCCGGTGGTGGGTTGTCCCAGTCGGTCTGTCAGATTCATGGCAAGATCCTGCGGACGGATACGGGCGAAATCGTCTACCAGGGAAACGTGGGCAATACCTTTGATGGGATCAGTCTTCTGGTGAGGCGCAGTCTTGCCGAAAAATACGCGGATACCCTCGGTAACGGCCAGTTAGCGGATGGCACCCCGGATTTGCGAACCTATGGCAGCGGGTTCTCGGCAGCGCTGGATAATGCCGTTCGGCTGACAGCCGCAATGATGGGCGATGAAATTATGTCGCAGATTACGCGCCTGCCGGCCGCCGTCAGTTCCATTATCGTTTTGGAAATCCAGGGTCTGGATTTTACCCGGCTGATGGAACTGGAAGAAGAGTTTCGGAATCTCGGAGGTATTACAAGCCTGACAACCGAAGAATATAGCGGGGCCGTGAACAGTATTGAAGTGGAGTATGACGGTGATTCGATGATGTTGGCCCGTGCGGTTAGCAAATCCGAAGTGATCCGCAGCATGGGATTGAAAGTGAGTCGTGTTACCAAAAGCAAAATTATACTAAAAAAATAAGTAACCGTTCACGGCTTGAAACTTGAAATTGGAAAATAGAAATTGGGGAGAGATGAAACGAGTTTAGGAGTTGGATGTCTACAAATTGGCAGAAGCGTTAGCAGATATGGTCTGGCACGACTTTGATAAGTGGAACAAAAAGGTTCAGAACACCGTGGCCTATCAGATAATACGATCATCCGACAGCCTATCTGCATATATAGCGGAAGGGTATGGTCGGTATACTCCCGCTGCGCCATCCGGCAATTTTTTTCAATACGGACAAAACTTGCCGTTAAGGGCGCCTAACAGTGACCCGCGCACGTGATGTAAAATGAGTGTGTTGCTTAGCACAAACAGGCTACAATCAACAATTTATGCTGTTCGGGTCACTGTAAGCCGCCCTAAACTGCTTCAAACAGTTGCCCGCTTTGAAAAAAAATACCGGATGACTCCGCTGGTATGTTTAACCATAAATTTTTTAGAAATTACAGGCATTCAACCAGCAGGGTAGAAAAATTAATACCGAACTTAAGGAGATAACGCAATGAATCGATTCGGAAGGATTTGTGTGTTTGTTTGTGTGTGGATGGTGGCGCTTGTGTCAGTCAGCTGGGCCGGCCCCCGGGTGGCCGTAATGGATTTTGATAACAAGACCCCACACGGTGGCTGGCGGGTTGGTCGGGGGGCGGCGGACATATTGACGACCGAACTGACTAAAATGGGCAAGTTCGATATGTTTGAGCGGGGACAACTGCAATCCGTGATAAAAGAGCAGGATTTGGGGGCGTCAGGGAGAATTGATCCTTCCAGTGCGGCCAAAATCGGAAAAATTATAGGGGTAAGCTACATCGTTACCGGTGCTGTCACTGAATATGGCCAAAGCAGAGGCGGCGGCGGCGGCGGGGGTGTCAATGTCGGCAAAGTAGGGTACCATTCATCGGTTGACGTTCGGATCGTCGACGCCACTACCGGTCGTATTGTTTTTGCCGACAGCGGAAGTTATAGCAAAAGCTCGGTGAAAGTTAAGGTTTTCGGCTTTGGCGGCGGCGAAAGCTTCAATGAAAAGCATGCCACGGAGGCCATGCGAGGGGCCGTAAAAGAGGTTGCGGCCAAGATTGC
>JAFDFH010000150.1 GCA_019309945.1 Deltaproteobacteria bacterium | reverse complement strand
TTATTACCGATCAGGGCCGGTATCCGCCTGAAGACCTTACGCAATCTTTCCGGGTAAATGCGTTTTCGGTATTTACTGAAATCATCTTCGTAGGTTTGCAGGATGACCGCATGTTCACGAATCGCCTCGGCAAGTTTACCGGAATTGCCATACCATGCAACCGCGGCAGGCATCCCTCCGATAATCCAGAAAAGCTTTAAGAAGTTGAGCAGGGAAAGATGAATAGATTCGGGAATAGTATCATCCAGTGAGTAATCTTTTAAAAATTTTGTCATTCTCTCCTGGTCCAGCGCCAAGAGAAACTCCTCCATATCCATGGGGCCGAGATGCAGATATTCCACCCGGCCCACCGGCATGGAAAAATCATGATCCGCCAGCAGAAATTCCAGCAGAGATCCGGCTGCTATGACATGGAGATCTGCTCGCTCTTCGTAGAAATAGCGCAACAGTGGCAGCAGTTCAGGTGCACCCTGAATTTCATCAAGAAATAGCAGGGTTTTACCGGGGATGATTTCGGTATCGCAGTCAATCTGCAGAAGTTGCAGACATCTGCTGATATCTCTGCTGGCAAAAAGCTGTGCCTTTTCCGGATTTTTGTCAAAATTAATTTCAACCAGGTTGTCGAATTGGCCAGCAAATTTCCGAACCAGCCACGTTTTGCCGACCTGTCGAGCTCCCCGGATAATAAGCGGCTTCCGGTTAGGGCGACCCTTCCAGTCAATAAGGTCATTCAGGGCCTTGCGATACATTTGCACCTCACGGATATAATTTCCAGGTCAACGAAAACAGGGATTATCTTCATAGAAGATTATACACAGAAATGGACAAAAGAAAAGGGTATTTTATGCTAAAATGGTTTTTTAATCAAATAATAGCAATTTCTCAATAAGTTCCGGTAGGCCCGCTGCGCCATCCGGAACATATTGAGAAGTTACATAAGGAGCTTATAACCTTCTAATTTTAATAAGAAATTAAAAGGACAAGAACTTGCCGGATGAAAGCGGAATAAGTGAAAAAATCAAATTGTGTTTAGTAATAAAACGCTTTTATCTTTTCTACGACATGCCTCTGCTGATCATCTGTTAGCTCGGGATATATCGGAAGGGCCAGGGTGTGGTGGGCCGCATATTCGGATACGGGGAAATCACCCTCTTGGTAATTAAGATAGGAAAAGCATTGCTGGAGGTGCAACGGCACGGGATAATAAACTTCCGTCCCGATTTTTTCATTTTGTAAAAACAGGCGAAGGGCGTCTCTTTTTTCCGCCAGGCGGATCACAAACTGATTGTATATGTGACGGTTCTCCTTTTCAATCGGCAGGTTGGTGGTGGCATCTAACCCTGCCTCTGAAAAGAGCATCCTGTATTTGTCCGCGTTTTCCTGGCGACCTCGGGTCCATTGATCCAAATATTTTAGCTTTATCGAAACGACAGCCGCCTGAATAGCATCCAGCCTGAAATTCCCCCCGATGATCTGGTGATAATACTTCGGATGGGAGCCATGCGCCCGAAGCTTGCGCAATTTTTCATACCACTCATCTGAATTTGTTGTTACCACGCCGCCATCTCCAAAAGCACCGAGGTTTTTGGAAGGAAAAAAAGAAAAACAGCCAAAATGACCCATTGATCCGGCACGCCTTTTCCCGTATTCCGCGCCGATAGCCTGTGCCGCATCCTCAATGACGAAAAGATTGTGCTTTTCTGCAATCTCAAGGATTGGCTCCATATCGACACACTGGCCATACAGGTGGACAGGAATAATGGCCTTAAGACAGGCCTTTTCTTCGCCGGTCATTGCGCCAATCACGCGCTCAATGTTCTCTGGCGATATATTATATGTTTCAGGATCGATATCGGCAAAAACCGGTCGGGCACCTGTGCGAACGATGGAGCCCGCTGTTGCAAAAAATGTATAGGGGCTCGTGATAACAGTGTCTCCGGGTCCAATATCCGCAGCCATGAGGGAAATCAACAGGGCATCTGTCCCTGATGAAACTCCTACGGCATGCCGTGATGAACAATAACCGGCAATATCCTTTTCCAGCGATTCGACCCATGGCCCAAGGATAAAATACTGGCTCTCAAAAATTTCTTCCGTTACACGAAGAATTTCTTCCTTGATGGTCGCATACTGACATTTCAGATCAAGCAGGGGTACTTTCATGGCTTATTCACCTAACCCGGACAAACCGGAACCAAAAATATTAGCCACCAAGGCACTAAAACACAAAGGCAATATTTATTATTCTTTCTTCGTGCCTTGGTGCCTGGTGGCAGAATGTAAAAAGGTTGGACCGTATTGAAAAAAATTAGCGGATGGTGCAGCGGGCCTTACGGAACATATTGAGAAGTTACGCAAACATTAAATACCGTATTCCAGCTGAACCATGTAAAGGGGCCCATCACCAATATTTTCAATGTTCACGTCGTGTTTCTCAGAAATGACTGTTGATTCCCCTTGCTTTAAAAACCAGCTCTGGTTATCGTTTGCGACTCTCACATCGCCGTTAATAACGACCAGGCGCTTGGCCGTCGAGGTGTCCACCTGGACAGGGCACAGGGCACCGGGATATATGATGATCCGGACAATTGAAAAATCTTCCTTTTTTTCCAGTAAGGTCGAACTTCCCCAGGGATGGTATTCGGTCCTATGTTTGTGATACTCTTTGCGCCCCTTTTCCTTAAGTCCGGCAACGATTGATTTTACATCTCGGCTGTGATCGATATCTGAAACAAATACCGAATCCGGTGTCTCAACCACAACCATATGGTTCAGGTGATTGGTTGCAATCAACCGTTCATGTCCCATGATGATACAGTTTACAGTATCTTTGGCAATCACGTCGCCATCAATCACATTGTTATTTTGATCTTTGGGCAGAAAGTCATAAAGCGATTTCCACGACCCGATATCACTCCACCCGAAATCCGAAGGTAACACCACGCCTTTATCTGTTTTTTCCATAATGGCATAATCGATTGAAATATTCGGCAACTGTTCATAGGCTTCCCTGTCCAACAGGGTTTTTTTGAGAAGCATCTTTTCCATGGTTCTCAAAAGTTCCGGTGAAAATAGTTTGAATTCCTCCAGTATCATAGAGACCTTAAACGCAAACATCCCACTATTCCAGAAAAAATTGCCGGCCTGAACATACTGTTTCGCGGTTTTAGTGTCCGGTTTTTCAATGAATCTCCTTATGGAAAGGGCCTTTTCAGAAACTTCTCCCACACCTTCGATATATCCGTAACCGGTTTCAGGATAATGGGGTTTGATGCCAAAGGTGACGATATACCCTTTAGCGGCAAGTCTTATGGCGGATGCCAATTTTTTGTGGAAATCCTCGACATCTCGAATGACATGATCCGCGGGAAATATGCACAAAACAGCGTCCTTCTCTTCTTCCGGGATATTTAAAGCAGACAGAAGAATGGCCGGCGCCGTGTTTCGCCCACAGGGTTCACAGATAATCTTTCCTTCGGAAGGCACTCCGATTGCTTCCATCTGCCGCTCAATTTCATGGGAATGCTCCTTCCCGCAAACCACCCGGATCTTCCCCATATCGATCACAGGCATCAGCCGCTTGATTGTGCTTTGGACAAGGGAATATTTACCAATGAAACTGACCAGTTGTTTGGGATAAAGCTCTCTGGACACGGGCCACAGCCGCGTTCCTGTTCCGCCTGCAAGCAGTACCGGATATACATTTGTTTTGTGATCAGGCATAATCGGCCTTTCCTTTGGTGTTGCCCCTTTTGTTGTTATTAAACCTTGGGGAAGACGTCACCGGACTACACACCGTTTCAACGGCATGGTATCCGAGTAATCCGTAAACCTCCTGGCGTAAAGCCGAACCCGGTTTTAACCTCACGGTATCCGGAAGGGCAATGATTATTTCTGTTTTTCCCGGGTCACGCAAATTTAAATAAGCCTGACATGAACCTGGATGCTTTCCTAATATGTTACGCAACTTGACCAGCAGGTCTTTGGGAGTATGTGTAAGGTCCAGATTAAAATGGATGTCAGCCGTCCATGTCTCCTCGGCTTTCTCCATGGGGATGACCGTATCCGCCAGTATCTTTACCGAATTTTCATCCTTTTGGACCTGTCCCTGAACAAGTATGGGATGATCATCTGTGAGAAGCGTATTTACGGATGAATAAACTGAAGAAAAAATGATTATTTCAGCCGAACCATGCAAATCCTCAATGGTGACAAATGCCATTGGATCGCCTTTTTTGGTCGTAATGATCTTCGTATTCCTGACAAGGCCACCGATTCTGATACCGTTCCCACCTTCACGCTCCTGCAAGGAGAGGGTGTTGGCATTGGTAAACTTTGATAGCAGATCTTTATATCGGGTCAGGGGGTGGCCGGTAATATAAAAACCCAGAGACTCTTTTTCAAAGGATAGAAGCTGTTTCTCACTCCATTCATCGATTCCAGGAAGGGGGGGGAAGTTTATCTCCGGCTTACCTTCCTCCATGTCAAACAACCCCATTTGGGGATCAGATCTTTCTTTCTGGACCCTTTGAGCGTAGTCGATCACATCTTCTAAAGATGCCGTCAATCGAGAACGATACACACCGGTGGAATCAAAAGCACCGCACTTTATGAGACTTTCGACAACCCGCTTATTCACCTTTCTCAGATCGACGCGTTCACAAAACTCATACAAGGAATCGAACGTTTTTTCCTTCCTTGCCTCGATAATCGATTCAATCGCGCTTTCACCGACGTTTTTAACCGCAACGAGTCCAAATCTGATCTTTGAACCGATTACCGTAAATTCCATTTCACTTTCATTAATATCCGGGGGGAGTATTGGTATATCGCGACTTTGGCATTCAGCGATATATTTTACAACGCCATCCGTGGAATGCATTTCACTGGTTAACAGGGAGGCCATTAACTCAACGGGAAAATGGGCCTTTAAAAAAGCCGTCTGATACGCGATCAGCGCGTACGCAGCACTGTGAGATTTGTTAAACCCGTATCCCCCAAATTTTTCTATCAGATCAAATATCTTTTCAGCTTTCAAAGATGGAATGCCATTCTGGACAGCTCCCTGCATAAAACGTTCCCTGTGCTGGGTCATAATCTTGGGAATCTTTTTCCCCATTGCCTTGCGAAGATCATCTGCTTCGGCCATGGAATAATTCGCCAGGGCGCTCGCGATCTTCATGACCTGTTCCTGATAGACAATAACGCCGTAAGTTTCTTTTAAAATGGGTTCAAGCTCCGGAATCAGGTACTCGAGTGATTTCCGGCCGTGCTTTCTTTCCACGTAATCGACGATCATCCCGCTTTCCATCGGACCGGGGCGGTAAAGGGCGACAAGGGCGACGATATCATCGAAGCATTCAGGCTTTAATCTTACCAAAAGATCTTTCATACCGGCGCTTTCAAGTTGAAATACGCCGGTCGTTGCACCGGCCGCGAGGAGGCGGTAAGTATCCGGATCGCTAAGATCAAGATTCGTAGGATCAGGGGGTTTCTTTCCCTGGCCGGCAATTTGCGCCAGTGTATCGGCAATAACCGTCAGGTTGCGCAGACCCAAAAAATCAAACTTTACCAGCCCGATTTTCTCGACGCATTGCATGTCAAATTGGGTTATTACTTCACCTTTTTTGCCTTTATACAGGGGCATATAATTGACAAGCGGTTTATCTGAGATCACAACTCCGGCCGCATGTGTTGAGGCATGCCGGGGGAGTCCTTCAAGCACACGGCAGACATTTATCAAATCGGCGACTTCAGGTTTGTTTTGGACCAGTGCTCCAATCCTCGGCTCCATCATGAGGGCATCATCCAGGGAAATGTTCAACACGTCCGGTACCATTTTGGCGATCTCATCCACCTCTTGCAAAGGTATATCCAGGGCGCGGCCCACATCGCGAATGACGGCCCTTGTTTTAAGCCGGCCGAAGGTAATAATCTGTGCCACATAATCACCACCGCCATATTTGGCGACTACATATTTGAACACCTCCTCTCTGCCGTTGATACAAAAATCGACATCAATGTCCGGCATACTCTTACGGGCGTGATTGAGAAAACGTTCAAAAATAAGACCATAGGCAATCGGATCCAGATCTGTAATGCCAAGGGAGTTTGCAACAAGACTTCCTGCCGCGGACCCTCTTCCGGGACCGACGGGAATATTATTCTCCTTGGCAAAGCTGATAAAATCTGCAACAATGAGAAAATAACTTTGAAAGCCCATGTTACTGATAACCGCAAGTTCATTTTCAAGCCGGTCAAAATAGACCGCTTCATCAACCTCCGGATCCTTTGCCTTAATGCGTTTAAACACCCGCTGAAAACCCTCCCTGACCCTTTTTTCAAAAAGATCTTCGACCGTATGGCCTGAAGGAGTTTCAAATCTCGGAAAGTGATAGGTGCCAAAGTCAAATTCAAG
>JAFDFH010000149.1 GCA_019309945.1 Deltaproteobacteria bacterium | reverse complement strand
AGGGAAGAAGCCGTTCGAATGGTCAATAAAGTGGATGAGGATAGAACGAAGTGGAGTATGAAGCTCTATGGAATTGATCCCTGGGATTCCCGGCTGTATGATCAGGTCATCAATATCGGTAAAATTACCATTGACGACGCAGTGGATAAGGTTTGCCAAACCGCAGGATTAAAAGCGTTTCAACCGACTGCTGAGTCGCAAGAACAGATCGAGAAATTAGCTCGTGAAGCACTGGAAAAAGCTGAGGATAGAAGCAATATATCCCCTTTCTTCGAGCCGCTAAGAGATCCCCCGGATTGTAAAAAACGCAAAATTGAGGATGATTAATGTTGATAAAATATCATCCGGAAATGTTAGCGCTTTTCAATACACCGGAGGATAAAGCTTTCTTTTCGGACGAATCTTCCCCATCGTTTGACGAATCCAATGGCGCGTAGTGAATCTCCGGTCTTTCAAACGGTTTGCCAACAATCTGCCAAACAATTTTTTAAGCTGTCGCAATCGCGATGATAAAGAGAAATATGCTTTGCTCCCCCCTTTTTTAACTCACGGCGTCCAAATCTGTTTTCAGGTTTAGAATGAAGCATATATTGACATTTGCCGGATGTTGGTTTACGTTCCACATTTGAAAAAATGAGGTGACAGCTATCAAAATTATCAAAACTGTTCATGAAATGCAGGTGCGTTCAGGCCTTCTGCGAAACCAAGGCCAAAAAATTGTATTTGTTCCAACCATGGGAGATCTCCATGAGGGGCACCTTTCCCTCATGCGGAAGGGCCGCGAGCAAGGTGACTGCCTGGTTGTCAGCATTTTTGTTAATCCGACCCAGTTTGCACCGGGGGAAGATTTAGACACATATCCCCGCAACCTTGACAGAGACTTGGATCTTTCAAAAAAAGAGGGTGTGGACATCGTTTTTGCGCCTAGCGAGAATGACCTGTATCCTGAAGGTTTCCAAACCTATATCGAATTGGAAAAACTTCCAAAGCACCTGTGTGGTATTTCACGGCCCACTTTTTTCCGAGGCGTGGCAACCGTGGTTACAAAGCTCTTCAATATTGTCCGGCCCCATGTGGCCATTTTTGGCCAGAAAGATTATCAGCAGCTTACGGTCATTCGCCGACTGGTACGCGACCTGAACCTGGCTGTTGAAATTGTTGGGGGGCCTATCGTTAGAGAACCCGACGGTCTGGCCATGAGTTCGCGAAACAAATATTTAACTTCCGGGCAACGGGCATACGCCCTATCTCTATATCAGTCGCTGGTAAAGGCCCAGGCGCTTCTAAAGAGCGGAACCCGTGAGGCGTCAAAAATTATCGGAAACGTTTCTGGGTTGTTTCTTTCTCAGCCGGAGACGACAATTGACTACATCGCTGTTTGTGATCCGGAAACGCTTGATGACATGGAGGTGATCGACCGACCGGCCCTGATGGCGCTTGCCGTCAAGGTGGGTAGCACCCGGCTGATAGACAATATGATATTAAGCCCATAAAAACAGCCACTTTTATTTATATTTTGTGGAAAACGAAGGAGAAATTCAATGAGCAAAGAAAAATTCTTGTTTACATCTGAATCGGTTACCGAGGGACATCCTGACAAGGTTGCGGATGCGATTTCAGATTCGATTCTGGATTCCATTATCGGCCAGGACAAAAAGTGCCGGGTTGCCTGCGAAACACTGGTAACCACCGGCATGGCTTTTATAGCCGGTGAAATTACGACCGACTGCTATGTCGACATACCCCAGGTTGCCCGGGATACGATTCGCGACATCGGATACTGTTCATCTCAGATGGGCTTTGATTGTCAAACCTGTTCCGTAATCACCAGCATCGATCATCAATCAGTGGACATCGCCCAGGGCGTCAATACCGGAGAAGGCTTGTTTAAAGACCAGGGTGCAGGCGACCAGGGGCTGATGTTTGGGTTTGCTTCCGACGAGACGCCTGAATTAATGCCCATGCCCATCATGTTTGCCCATAAGCTGTGTCAGCGCCTTGCCACTGTCAGAAAGAACGGCGCACTTGATTTTTTGAGACCCGACGGTAAAACACAGGTTACCATCGAATATGAAAACGGCTCCCCGTTGCGGGTGGATACGGTTGTCATTGCGGCCCAGCACAAGCCGGATGTGACTTACGATGATTTAAGAGAGGCAGTCATTGATGAAGTTATCAAAAAGGTGATCCCCGCGGAAATGACAGACGGGGATACCCGTTATTTTATAAACGCCACCGGAAGATTTGTCATCGGCGGCCCCATGGGAGACTGCGGGCTGACGGGCCGTAAAATTATTGTTGATACCTACGGGGGGCAGGGAAGCCATGGCGGGGGCTGTTTTTCCGGTAAAGATCCTTCCAAGGTTGACCGCAGTGCTTCCTATATGGCCCGGCACATTGCAAAAAATATTGTCGCCGCAGGCATTGCAAAAAAGTGTGAAATACAGATGGCATATGCCATTGGTGTGGCCCAGCCGGTATCGGTAATGCTGGACTTCATGGGAACCGGTAAAGTTTCCAAGTACAAAGTTCAGGAGATCGTTAGTGAAGTTTTTGATTTAAGGCCGGCGGCAATTATCGAATATCTGGATCTTCTAAGGCCTATCTACAGAAAAACATCCGCCTATGGGCATTTTGGGAGAAACGAGCCTGAATTTTCATGGGAAAAAACCAACATGGCCGACGTGCTGAGGGATAAGGCCGGATTGTAAAGTGATTGATTTGAACCGCGTGCGTGGCACGTGCTTCCAAACGAAAATTGAAAGACAAGCCGCCTTCTTCTATCTCTTCCGCTATGCGGGTGATATAAAGCGGCTTCTACGGGTGGTCATTTGCGCAGGAGAGGCCGTGCCGCTTATCGCCTAAATACTGCCGAAAAATTAAGGAGAAAATAACCGTATGAATTATGACATTAAAGACATTAAACTTGCCAGGGAGGGTTCGCTTCGAATCGAGTGGGCAAACCAGAGCATGCCGGTTCTAAATCGAATCAAAGACCGATTTGAAAAAGAAAAACCTTTAAAAGGTATAAGGTTAGGGGCCTGCCTTCATGTTACCACGGAAACCGCTTCCCTGATGCAGACATTAAAAGCAGGTGGTGCCGCCGTTTCCCTTTGTGCTTCCAACCCCTTGAGCACCCAGGATGATGTGGCCTCATCTCTTGTAAAAAACGACAAGATTCCCGTATTTGCCATAAAAGGAGAAAACAACAAGACCTATTATCAGCATATTAATTCGTTGCTGGACACCCGTCCACATTACACAATGGATGACGGTGCCGACCTTGTCTCCACCCTCCATTCTGAGCGTTTGGAACTGATAGACGATGTTAAAGGCGGCACCGAAGAAACCACAACCGGCATCATTCGCCTCAAAAGTATGGCGGCCGATGGTGTTTTAAAGTACCCCATTGTTGCGGTCAACGATGCCCGGACCAAGCATTTTTTCGACAATCGGTATGGCACCGGTCAGAGCACGATCGATGGTATCATTCGGGCAACAAATCGATTGATTGCCGGAGCAAGTTTTGTGGTTTGCGGTTACGGGTGGTGTGGAAGAGGTCTCGCCATGCGCGCGCGCGGGATGGGAGCCAATGTCATCATTACGGAAGTAGACGCTGTGTCAGCCCTTGAAGCGGTTATGGACGGCTTTACCGTCACAACCATTAGCCGGGCAGCCAGGATGGGTGATATCTTCTGTACCCTCACCGGAAATATCAATGTGATTCGAAAAGAGCATTTTAAGGTCATGAAAGACGGGGCCATCATTGCCAATTCCGGCCATTTTAATGTAGAACTGGACCTGGGCGGTCTTGATTCGATTACAACAAAGAGAAGAAAGATCAGAACCTTTGTGGAAGAATATATCCTCAAAGATGGAAGGCGGATCAATGTCCTCGGAGAGGGGCGGCTGATAAATCTTGCCGCAGCCGAAGGCCACCCGTCCAGTGTAATGGATATGAGCTTTGCCAATCAGGCCCTCAGCATCGAATATATGGTAAAGCTGAAGAAGCCTCTTGAAAATAAGGTATACCCGGTACCTGAAAAAATCGACATGGCCATTGCCAGAGAAAAACTGGTGGCCATGGGGGTTGTTATTGACCGATTGACAGCGGAGCAGAAGGAATATCTGGCTTCATGGACCATGGGTACTTGATTGAACCCTATAGTTGCGACCTTAGGGTGAAGCCGAAGGGTATCTTTTTGCCTTTGAAATACCCTTAATAATTTCACCGATGGATTTATTTTGTTCGGTGAAAGCGGGGCCAAAGCTATGAAACAGACCGGGCGGCCTGAAATAAAAGATTTCAGGCCGCCCGATTAAGATAAATATCCGGTCTATCTTTTTTGGATACCCAGTTTTTCATCCCGCATTCGGTTCCAGCGCACCCAGTCGTTGGAATCTTCTTCAAGCGAAAAACGGAACGGTTTCGTGACCGTGCCGTCCGGGCGTACAATGATCTGTTGCATGGATTTAATAATGTGGGTCCATTCTTTCAGAGATACCGGATGGGGTCCTGGCACCGGGTGAGGTTTCACTATTTTTGCAGGCTTATCTGTGGGAGCCGTCTGGTTGTCCGCTTTACGCTTTCCGGCGCTGCTCACACCGACTTCTCCCTGATAAACTTTAACCACCACCGATTTGTCCTTGTTCACATTCATTCGATAAATCGTCCCGCGAACCCCGGCAATTGCCGTTTGGGTCGATAGTTAAAAACGGCCTCTGTTAGCAAATAGTTTAGAAACATTGGCCCATATCTTACCCAGCGTCATTTTTACGTTGATGTTTCTACTTTTTATATTTTTGTCAACCCCCACGGAAACCAGTACAAATGTTGCCAGTTCGTCCAGGCGGATGAAACTTTTATCCGGCAGCTTTATCTCAATCCTGGAAGATTTCCCGGTGCTGATCCGGTTGCCGGCGGTCAAAAATTCACCCTGGACCAAAGGACGGATTTTCGCCAGATTTTCCTTGACCAGAAAAACGCCGCCTTCAACCAGAGTAATTTCTGCCTGACCGGTTTCCATATCAATGGATACCACTTTTGCTTGAGCCTTTACAGAAAGGGGGAAAAAAACAAACAGAAATAAAACGACCAGTCTCGCCGTTCGGGATGCATATTTCATTACTAAATCTCCGTGACTTGTCTATCAAATATCACTTCAAACCAACATGACCCTGTCTCAAAAACAATCTAAGTCGCCCAGGGTCGTTTGCTTAGCCGGCATCTGGAATGGATGGTTCCTCTTACCGGATAGTCGCGTATTCGGCCTCGGCTTCATGCACATAGCCATTATCAAGATCAATCACCGTTTGAAATAGGAACTTCGCTTTTGTAAAATCATTTGCCTGCTGATAAGCGCGTCCCATAAAAAAATAAGGTTCGGGAGCATCCGGCGCCATATTTCTGGCCCTGTTGAACTTGTTTTCAACGATATCCAGCCAGCTTTTGTCCAGCCTGTCGCCACCCATTATATAAATCCGCATATGGGCGACATCAACAGCGACTTTCTGCTCGTTACCCTGGGCATATTTCCGTGCATCTTTTATGTTTGTCAATCCGTTTTCAAAATTACCCCTGAAACCGGCCACAAGCCCCAGTCCTACGTAAGCGGGGGCATATTTCGGATCCAATTCCTTGGCCCGGTTAAACTCATAGAAAGCAGCGTTGATCTTTTCATTCGCAAGGAGCGCCTGACCGTTACTGACATGGTGCCGGGGGGAATCGAGCGTTGCTTGAGGCATTATTGTCTTGGGACCACACGCCGAAAACAACCCCGCGCAGACGGTCGCTATGATTAAAATAAAATTCTTGAAAAACATATTCCCTCCTCAATAATTTTCAAGCAACCATTCGGTTCTGATAGACCCAGTGGGTGCTCAAGCGTTAATCCAACACAATCAGAACCCGGCATTTTTTTAAAAAAGAAAGATTCTCGGAAGTGCTTCGAATCCGGGAGGCGTCTGAATTGCTGATCACGATATCGGAACTCCCCAGTCCGCCGGTCCGCAGTCCTTTCACCGCCAGCGGATTGTCGGTAACGCGGGAGTTCAGATTCGCTGCTTTTATATCTTTTGTATATCCGCTCATGCCGATTTGTACGGCATACTCGCGGCTGACGTAAGCCGAGCCGTAAACCTCCGTACCGTTTTCATCCATAATTTTAGGCGCCATGGCAGGCGTTGCTTTCAGTCCCCGGGCATCAACAATCAGACCTGTAAAAGGCCTGGATTCAGGAGTGGGCGTCGCTGTTTTACTTTTTTTCGCACTTTGAGCAAGCGGTAATACTGCTTCCACCTGTTTAATCTCAGAAGGGAGGATCAGCTGCGAGAAACCGCCGAGCAGGCTCATCTCGACGGTAACTTCTACGGTGCCGTCGGACATGTATTCCTGGTGCACAACCTTGACCCCTTTTACCATGCCTTCAACCTT
>JAFDFH010000148.1 GCA_019309945.1 Deltaproteobacteria bacterium | reverse complement strand
TGGGCATCATTCGCCATGGCGCGAAAATGCTCTATGCCTTTTCCGAGGCCACGGTTCCGATGATTACCTGTGTGGTTAGAAAATATTACGGCGGTGCCATACCGGCCATGTGCTGCCATGAAAGCGGCGCAGATTTATTGTTTGCCTGGCCCACGGCCGAATTCGCCATGGTGGGGGCTGAGGCTGCCGTTCGAATTTTATATCGCAAAGAGATCAATGCTGCGCAAGATACGGAGAAGGTTATCCAACAAAAGATTGAAGAATACCAGGACGCCATTACCAGCCCGTATTATTCGGCCTCCAGACAGTACATCGACGCTGTTATTCATCCGGCCGACACTCGCAAATGGTTTGTACAGGCATTACGTTTATTGAAAGACAAAGAACCCCGGAAGGAGGTCTGGCGAAAACACGGAAATATTCCGTTGTAATGCCTATCTTGAGAAAAGCTTGATAAATGGGTCACCGAAGTTTAAACAGAATTTTTATTTTCAAAAAGGAGATTTCCCATGCCTCTGATGACGTCGGAACAATACGAAGAAAGCCTTCGGGATTTAAATCTGCTGGTTTATTTATTCGGTGAGCGGATCGGCAATCCGGTCGATCATCCGATTATTCGCCCGTCCATGCGAGCCCTTGCGAAGACATACGATTTGGCGCTGCGCCCGGAATTTGAAGACATTATGACGGCAACATCCCATATAACGGGTAAAAAGATCAATCGCTTTACCCATATCCACCAGAGCATCGAAGATCTGGTGAAGAAAAGTAAAATGGGTCGTTTGCTGGGCCGTGAAACCGGCTGCTGCTTTCAGCGCTGTGTCGGCATGGATGCCTTGAACGCCCTTTCCATCGTCACCTATGACATCGATGCGAAAAACGGTACCGAATATTATCAGCGGTTTATGAAATATCTGCAATATGTGCAGGAAAATGATCTGACCTGTGACGGTGCCATGACCGATCCCAAGGGTGACCGCAGTCTCCCGCCCCACAAACAGGAAGATCCCGATCTTTTCGTGCACGTGGTGGAAGAGAAGACGGACGGTATTGTTGTCCGGGGCGCCAAGGCCCATCAAACCGGTGCCGTGAATTCCCATGAGATTATCGTGATGCCGACGATGGCCATGCGGGAAGATGATGCAGAATACGCCGTTGCCTTTGCCTTGCCGAGCGACGCCGAAGGGATCATTTACATTATGGGGCGCCAATCCTGCGATACCCGTAAATTGGAGCCGACTACCATGGATGTGGGCAACCAGTTATTCGGGGGACATGAAGCCCTGGTGGTTTTAGATAATGTGTTCGTCCCGTGGGAGCGCGTTTTCATGTATAAGGAATTTGAATTTGCCGGCCAGTTGGTCGAAAAATTCGCTTCCTACCATCGGCAGAGTTACGCCTGCAAGGTCGGGGTGGGAGATGTACTCATCGGTGCGGTTCAAACCGCGGCCGAGTATAACGGCGTTGAAAAGGCTTCCCACGTGAAGGATAAAATCATCGAAATGAATCATTTGAACGAAACCCTTTATTGCGGCTGTATTGCCTGTGCGTCCGAAGGGCATCGCGAACCGAACGGTACTTATGCCGTCAATTCCCTGCTGGCCAATGTGCACAAACAAAATGTCACCCGTTTTCCCTATGAGATTGCGCGGCTCGCCCAGGATGTAGCCGGCGGTCTGATGGTGACCATGCCGTCGGAGCAGGACCTGCGCTCCCCGGAAACCGGGAAATGGATCCAGAAATATCTAAAGGCCAACCCGAATATTCCCACCGAGGATCGGATGCGTATCCTAAGGCTGATAGAAAACATCACCCTGGGCGCCGGCGCTGTCGGTTATCTAACGGAATCCATGCACGGGGCGGGCTCTCCGCAGGCCCAGCGGATCATGATTTCCCGTTTGGTGCAAATGAACTTGAAACAGGCGGCCGCGAAAAAGATCAGTGGTATTGAATAAGCTCAAAATCGGCATCAAATATTGTGGCGGGTGCAATCCGGAATATGACCGGGTGGCCCTGGTTAAATATATTGAAAAGCGCCTTCAAAACAAAGCTGACTTTCTTTCTCCGGAAAGCGAAGACCTGGATTTGATACTGGCGATACAGGGTTGCGGCACGACCTGTGCGGATCTAACCCATTTTCAAGGACGATTGGTTTATATTATTAAGAGTCGGAAGGATGCGGATACCTTTCTGAAGTCGATCGATTCCGTTTCTATTCCAAAACTCTATTCGTAATTTGTGCGAATTTCCGGCAAATTGCTTCGAAAATGGCGTTACACGCCGCCGCTAAACATATTCATACCATCTATTGCGAAAACCATGAACCATGACGTATTACTGCTTGGAATTATTTTCAGTGGTTATTGGATTAAATCCGACCCTCTGGTCCTATGTTTAGATTCTCTTCACTGAATAGGGGTTTCATATGAAGGAAAATGGGAAAAAGCAATTTACGGGAGTCGAACGTTTCTTCGAAGATCATTTCTTTTCGGAAGAACCTTACTATCTTCCCATCCTCGATGAGGTAGAAATATTTCGGACAGCATATTCCCTGCGGATGCCTGTGCTGTTAAAAGGCCCTACAGGTTGCGGAAAGACCCGGTTCTTAGAATACATGGCCTATCATCTTCAAAAAGAGGATATTCAAACCGGAGAAAAACCAACCGCCTCTTTAATCACGGTTTCATGCCATGAAGACTTAAGCGCCAGCGATCTGATCGGCCGGTATCTTTTGCTTGGCGAGGAGACGGTTTGGATAGACGGACCATTGACCCGCGCGGTCAAGTACGGGGCGATCTGTTATCTTGATGAGATCGTTGAGGCCCGCAAGGACACGACAGTCCTTATCCATCCACTATCGGATTACCGGCGCATATTATCCATTGAAAAAAAGGGGCAGGTGATCGATGCCCATGAAAATTTCCTCCTTGTTATCTCCTATAATCCCGGCTATCAGAGTGTGTTGAAAAATCTCAAGCACAGTACGCGTCAGCGTTTCTTGACCATCGAATTCGATTATCCCCCGGAGGAGATGGAGGCACCGATTATCGCTCATGAAAGCGGCGTGGATTCTGCTACAGCCGGAGATCTGGCCCTGTTGGGCAAAAAGGTGCGCCGCCTTAAAGACCTTGGTCTTGAAGAAGGTGTGAGTACCCGCCTACTGATCTATGCCGGCCAATTGATTTTATCCGGGATTGCCTCCCGCCGGGCCTGCGAGTTGACCGTGGCCAAATCAATTACGGATGATCCGGAAACTGAACGGGCGGTACAAGAAATAATCCATAGCATTTTTGATAAATGAAGTCTGGTCTATCCAACGGTTGAAAGACGTTGAAAAAGCGATTGGTCGAATTATTGGCGGGGTTTCACGATCCGGTCCGAAGCTTGTTGCAAAGATTCTTGGAAATCATAGCCCGCTCAGATCGAAAAGCGGCCCGGAATTGCGCAGATCAAGCGGAGACGATTCTGAACCCGCTGCGCCGTTCCCATCAGGCCGCCTTGCTAAAAGATGCCACAGGTTTGTCCGACATACCCCGAATAGCCGAGGCATTCTTTTGCAGTGGTGCCGAACTCGTATGTCGCTTGAAGGAAGAAGACCTGAGCGCCTTTGTCGCCCAGGGCCGGGCTATCGGACGAACCAATCCGGACGCGGCGATTGCCTTTTTCCGCCTCGAGTCACAGACCGGCTTGTCCGCCTTTAAGAAGTATCGGAATACGATTCACATTAGCGATGTCATCGGGGTGTTGCAGCTCTATTGCACTGCCATGGCTGAAAAACCCCTCAGGGTCAAGAGCCTGGTCGATGCGCTAAATAAATTTGGCAGGGAAACCCGACAGTATCCATTGACAGATGGACGTACGATATTCCTTCCCGAGAACCTAAACAGACACCTCACTTACCAAGCCAATTTTGAAGAATACAAGGTCTTGGCCGCTCACCAGGCCGGGTACATCGAGTTTGGAACTTTCGATCTGGATATAAACAAGTTGCGGGACCATCCCGGCTTATCCGCTATGCCGTGGTCCCGAACGAACGATTTTGCTATAGCTTCCCACTATGGTATTTTTTTTCGTCTGTTCAATGACCCGTGGTTTGCCCGGGATATTTTTTTTGCCATTGAAGATGGTCGGATAGATTTCCTCTTGGAAAAGAAATATCGCGGCTTAGCCCCTCTTATTGAACGTGCTGGCCATGAATCCCTCAAAGAACGACCCAACCCGGCAGCCCTACCGCCGCTCGAGGCAGGAGTGGAAGTTCTCATTCGATGTTCCATTAGGCGGCGGTTAGACAACACCATTCCCGACTCATGGCATCCATTTGCAGAAAAAATCATGGGTACACTATCACGGATCTTCACGCCAGGCGCGACAGTCACCGAATCCGCAGTCGCAACGGTTAGAATCTATGAACAAATAAGTAACCTGTTGAACTTTCATGCGGAGTTTGTATCGATTTCGGATGTCTTTGACAACGTGGCCAGGAGCTTATACGAGCAGAAAACCCGAACACCATCGACAGATCCAGGCCTACCGGATCATGATAAAAATCGCTATCAAAAGGCACAGCCGGTCTTTTACCGGGGGCAGACCAATCCAAACCAGGTTCAGTTGGAGCTGACCGTTGAAATGTTACATGAGTTGAAATCAAAGATCTCGGAAGCCGATGCACCTCTAACTACGGACATATTATCAAAGCTGATCAAAAGAGGGGCAAAGATCATGCTCCATCCAATGATTGCCGAGATGGCAGGCGTTTCGCCAGGTCTGATCCTCAACAACCTCGACGACCCGGTCATGGAGAGGAATGAAAAGGCCCCTTTCGAGGAAAACTTCAGGTTGACCGATTTTCATCAGCGGATGCGATCTGGCAGGCCGGCTGAACTCGACCCGGTCAAAGTGCATTATTATGACGAGTGGGATTATCTGATCGGCGATTACCGGCCACGTTGGTGCATTGTTCGAGAGTTCGCGGTAAAGGGTGAATCCAGTGATCTGGTAACCCGGATCAAAGGGGAGCGGGCTGACCTCATATCTGTCGTCCGGCGAAATTTCCAATGGATACGACCGTCGATGTTTCGTTGGATCAGACGCTTGCCCAATGGTGATGAAATCGATCTGAACAGCGCCATTGAGAGGATTATCGAACGCAGAGCCGGCCTGACGTCTACAGATCAAATATACAAGCAACGGAAACGAAGAGTTCGCGATGTGGCAACCGTATTTCTTTTGGATTTGAGTGCCTCAACTAGAAAGTCCCTCAAAGAGTCACCGAAGTCTTCTGGGGATAGTTTAATCGATGGGTTCGCTGGTGCGTTTCCAGATTCCCCCCCCATATCAGGCCTTGAAAAGCAGAGCCCTCGACCTTCAAACAGCGAGAGTAAACGGGTGCTCGACATTGAGCGGGAAGCCTTGATCGTCATGGCAGAAGCTTTAGAAGGCATAGGGGATGAGTACGCCATATACGGATTTTCGAGCAGCGGGCGCGACAATGTGGAATTTTTGATCATCAAGGATTTTTCAGATCCGTACGACGAACGTATCAGATGTCGGATAGGGGCTTTGAAGCCCCGGACCAGCACCCGAATGGGTCCGGCCGTTCGCCATGCCCAAACAAAACTGACCCAAACAGGCTGTCGTTTGAAGGTGCTCATTTTACTAAGCGACGGGTATCCCCAAGATTACGATTATGGTCCGGACCTAATGGGCCATGAGTACGGAGTACACGACACCATGGTTGCCCTCAAGGAAGCCCGCCGGAAAAATATCCATCCGTTTATGGTTACCGTCGATCTGGCAGGCAACGATTATCTTTTTGACATGTGTGCCGGAGATAACTATCTGGTGGTCAAAAAACCAAGCGAGTTGCCGAATATTCTTCCGAAGGTCTATCGGGGATTGACAGTGTAAGATATAGGGACATCTATAAATGCGTAAATAACATTTTGGTCATCGTCTAACTTGTTGATATCTTAACTTTAAAGTGTGGAATTTGAACGATAAAATGTATTGTGAAAATCGTTTAATGCTATCTGCTATCAACTGTTTAGGTATTTACGGATGTCCCGGTTTTCCCGCTCTGAAACCTCGTGACAAGTTAATCCCCCTTGTCCTCTTGCGTATTGAACGGCAGGGTGCTCAGGCATCGAAGACGACACGCAGGTTCAAAGTGATAGGGTTTAATTTTTTAGATCCTCTCCCGATTAGTTGTAGTTAATTAAGGCAAAATAAGTGGGTTTTTTCCAACTGAACAGGTGTGGTCCCAGAGGGTGCAAGGGGTTGAGGATTCAAGGATTCGAGTGATCCGCCACAGAACAGGCGGATAAAAATGCTAAAGAATTACAAAGATTTGAAAGTCTGGCAAAAGTCATACGAACTCTGTTTAGAGATATATGGAATAACAGCAAAACTCCCAAAGTAAGAAAGACAACCATGGATATATAAGG
>JAFDFH010000147.1 GCA_019309945.1 Deltaproteobacteria bacterium | reverse complement strand
ACCCTTTTCAAACATATACGGGTTCAGTTACAAGACACCATCAAGGAGGTCCGTCCATCCACGCGCCTGACCGACTCCGTAGCCTGCATGTCCGGCGACACCTATGACATGAGTGGCTACATGGAGAAAATCATGAAGTCCACCGGCCAGGAGATACCGGAAAACAAACGTGTTCTCGAACTCAACATGGCTCACCCGGTCATGGAAAAGATCCAGGCCATGTTTGCAACGGACCAAAACGACCTGAAGCTGACCAGCTATATCCATCTTCTCCTGGATCTCGCCGTCATCGGCGAAGGCGGTAAGGTCGATGATCCTTCCAGATTCTCTAAATTAGTGGGGGATTTAATGGCAGGAGAATAATAGCCGCCCATTTGTCCAAGTGTTGAATAGTTAAGTGGAAGAATGGTTAAATGGAAAATATATGCTGACAATTCAGCATGTTATAATCCTTAAAAGTAACTTCTCAAAAACTTATGGTTAAACCTACCAGCGGATGGCGTAGCGGGCCTACCGGAACATATTGAGAAGTTACCCTTAAAGCAACAAACGTCCAATTTCGTGCAAGATCAATATAGTGACATGCTAAAAACCACTTATCGACTCGACTATTTGACGACTTAACGAGGTCTGAACTCGAATAAAAATTACTGTTTTTCAAAGGTCTCGCTTACTTGAACTAAATGCCGCGCGAAGGAAACAATGGGGCGTATTTTTTGCCTTTAGAATTTACCACCAAAATTCCGGAGACAATCAGCGCTAAAGCCAGCAGAAGGTTAACGGTAATGGGTTCTCCAAGAATCAGCCCGCCCAGCAACGTTCCGGATATGGGCATGATAAAAATAAAAGAATGTAGAGCGACGGCGCCATATTTCTGTAGGAGGGAATTCCATATCACATAACCAAGAGAAGCTGTGATAAGACTCTGGTATAAAAGCGAACCCAGAATCTTCAAGTCAATATAGGTGACGACAGGGCAATCCCACAAAAGGCCTGCAAGAAAAAAGCAAGGAACCGAGAAAATCATGGGGTAAAGCACAATTTGAAAAGGGTCGAATGTCTTGATAATTCTTTTGATATAAACCGTGTTGCAGGCCCAGACAAAAGCGGTGGTGAGGATCAAAAAATCACCGGTTTGAATATCCGCGGTAACGCCCTTTTTCCCCAGAAAGACGAGCACCATCCCGCTAAATCCCATAAATAGACCCAGGAATTTCTTTTTCGTAATCCGGTCTCCCGGAATGAAGTGATGTGCCAGAAATAGTACGAAGAAAGGTTGAAGATTAATCAGCAGGGTTCCCCGCGAAGCATTCGTTTTGCTCATACCGAGATATAGCAGGGACAACTGAACCGTAAAAATTAGCGAGATAATGAATAGCTGAAGCACTTGTCCTTTTTTGACGGAAAAGCGACGACGGGTTATTTTAGCCCAAAGAAAAATTGCCAGGGCTGCGATAGTGAAGCGGAGTCCTGCTGTTGTGAACGTTCCCAGGCCGAAAAGACTGATCTTGATCGCCACCGCATTGGCCCCAAAAATGATACAGAGCAGTGAGGTGTTCATCGCAACGAGAAAAGGAAGCTCGCGATTATCGGAAGTTTCTTCAACCATCCCCTTTTATAAATTCCTCCATCCGTAACTTCTCAATATGTTCTGGTAGGCCCGCTGCGTCATCCGCTAACTTTTTTCAATACTTTATAAATGGCGGAATGAAAAAAACTCCCCAACCCCTCAATTATTTATAACTTTATTCCAGACCTTAATTTTAGCGTCCTTGGATAAACCTGAAATAATTTCAATATTAATCCCATCTGAAAGCCCCAGCTCGATATACTTTTTCTCGAATTGCCGGGGGCCCTTTTCAACTTCTACGAATACCTTTTCCCCTTCAAATTGCAATAAACCTTCCTTGACAGCCAATACACTATTTCTTTTCTCCAAAACAATGTCGGCATTGGCGCTGTACCCGGCTCTGATGAAATGCGATTCCTTCAGGTTCACCTTGGCCCGTATTTCAAACTGTATGGCACCCTCCTCCGCAACTCCTTTGGGGGAGATATATTCCAGTTCGGCGTTAAATTTTTCTTTCTCTATAGCACCGACCGAAAGGATTAAATTCATGCCCGGTTTTATTTTGCCCACTTCGGATTCATCAACTTTACCCTTAAAAATCATTTCCTTCATATCGGCCACAACGGCAATGGTTGTACCCTCGTTAAAATTATTGGTCTCAATTACCGACTTGCCTTCTTTTACGGGAATATCCAGAATCATTCCATCGATCGTTGATCGGATCAATGTGTTGGTCTCATCTCCGGGGTTTTTAGTTACCCCTTCTCTGATCAGCTGCAGGTTGTTTTCGGCCGCATCCAATTCCTCCCTGGCACTATTATATGCCATCTCATATTCCTGATATTCAGATGTTGATATTATCCTCTTCTTATATAATTTATACCGCCGATCGGATTCTCTCTTTGTATCTTCTAAATTGATCACAGCCTGATTAAATCGCGCTTCAGCGTTATTGAGACTGATCATATTGGGAATAATTTTTATTTTAGCAATAAGATCGTTTTTTTTTAATTTATCGCCCGCCTCTACATAGATTTCTTCAATAATACCGGACACCTGAGGTTTTATCTCAATTTCCTTGCGTGGTACAATTGATCCCGTCGCCACGGTCTTTTTGACAATATTTGTGACATAGGGCGTCTGGGTCTCAAAAATTATCGGCTTTTTTTGGGATTTATAGTATAAAAAAACAAGTGTGCCTCCAAAGACAACCAGGATCAGCAGCATACTTAGGATTTTAAAAAATAGTTTCATTCCTTTAGGCGTTCCTGATAGCGTCAACCGGTTTGATGCGAATGGCCCGATGAGCCGGTATTATACCCGCCAGAATACCGGAAACAATAAGTACGCCTAATGCGATTATTGCAATCTGAAAGTCAACTTCCGGGCTTTGAAACATATCAGTCGGTTTTCCAAAAATTTCTAATCCTTTTGACACCATCTCTAAGACTCCGACACCAACAACCAGTCCGAAGTAACCGGCAAAAGCGGTTAATAAAATTGATTCTAAGATGATGTGGCTGACAATTTTCCATGGCGTTGCACCAACGGCCCTTCTGATACCGATTTCTCTGGTTCTTTCTTTGACGATCACGAGCATTATATTGACCACACCAATAATTCCTGCAATTAAAGTAATTGTCCCGACAAACCAGACCAGTCGTCTAATTCCCCGAAATAAATTGACAAACTTATTAAATTCCTTTTCGGTATTCCAGTGGCCGAACGCATGGATATCATCTGGAGCAACATGATGGCGAGCCGCAAGAATAGCGATGGCTTTTTGTTCTACTTGTGAAACCGGAACATCTTGCACAGCTGTTAGGGAAAACCAGCCCACCCGGTTACCAAAATTAAATGCCTGCTGAAAAGTTGTAAAGGGGACAAAGATGACCTGGTTTTCTTCTTCTTCAGCATCCCCCACAGCTTTGCTGTTAAATACACCAATAACTTGAAAATAGACACCCTGGATCTTTATATATTGATCAATGGGGTCCTCTCCGGGACTAAACAATATTTTGTAGACCCTATCACCGATGACCGCCACTTTGCGTTTCTCTTTAAGGTCGAGTGGATTCATAAAACGGCCGTAAGTTATGTCCATCAGATTGATGAAGTAAATTTCAGGATAATCACCAAATATACTGAAAGCACCGTTCTTGGACCCTCTATTTACATTGTTAATCCCTCGGTAACCACCTAATTTATTCCGAGGAGCAATGTGCTCAATTTCAGATATATTATTTTTCAGCGCCTTAATATCATCGTTGTCGAACCGGAACCGTCGCCCGCGCGGGAATCCTTTGTAAGGAACCGTGGTTTGCCGTGGCCAGATAAATACGCTGTTGGTGGCCACTTTATTAAACTCCTGGATTGCACCGTTGTGCAGGCCGTTTCCAGTTCCCAACAAAATCATCAGAATAAAAACACCCCAAAACACACCAAAAGCGGTTAAGATCGTCCGCGTTTTGTTTTTCTTTAAAGTGCTGATTATTTCCTGCCAATTGTCTTTGTCGAAAATCATAATTTTGTTTTCGATCTACGGTTTATATCATTACTATTCTTCCATCAGGGCTTCAACCGGTTTTATGCTGGCCGCTCTTCGAGCAGGAATCAATCCTGCTATCGACCCTGCGATGACAAGCAGCAGGATAGCACCTAGCGCTGCTTGAAAATTAACTTCCGGGTTCCGAAAGAATTCGCTTGGCGGTAGATATTTTGAAGCCAACTCGATGGCGAACACCCCTGTTACCAATCCGATGTAACCGGAGATGGAAGTGATAAATACGGTTTCCAGTAAAATCAAAGCAATGATAGACCCAGGTGTGGCCCCCAAGGCCTTCCGAATACCAATTTCCTTGGTTCTTTCTTTGACAGCAATGAGCATGATATTGCTGACACCTACGATGCCGGCAACGATCGTTCCGATTCCGATGATCCACACAAACACCCTGATCCCCTTGAATAAGTTGATAAATTTTTGATAGTATTTTACATTATTCCATATGTTGACTGCTTTTTCATCTTCTGTGGAAAAGTTGTGGCGGGCCGCCAGCTTCTTGTGTACCAGATCTTCCATGGCCAGGCTTGCTTGCATCGAAGCTTTGCCTATAGTGAATGCAAACATATGGATTTGGTTGGAACCGTTAAAGATCTTTTGAGCCGTTGAAATAGGGAGATAAATCAACTGCAAGGCCCGTTCTTCTTCGTCCGAAAAAACGCCCACCACCTTGAACGGAATTCCATTGATATTGATATATTTGTCCAGCGAAGATTCATTTTTAAACAGCATTTCTTCAACTTCAGTCCCAATTACCGCTACCTTGCGAAATTGATTGATATCGATTTGGTTTATGTGCCGCCCTTTTACGATGATGGTATTCTCCAGATATTGATGATCAGGATGACACGCAATAATATTAAAGGCACCATATTCATTCTTGTAGGTAATTTTGTTGTTTCCCCAGCGGTAAAATCTGGCAGTGATATATTCTATTCCTTTTATGGTATTTTTAACATCTTCGTAATCATCATTCGTAAACTGTATACGTCGGCCGGGCTGCAGACCCTTATAAGGGAGACTTGTCTGCCCTCTGCGGATCCAGATACTATTGGTGGCGTCCTTGAAGAGACTTTTAACTCCCTTCTCAAGCCCGGTGCCAAATCCAAGTAAAATTATAAGCATAAAAATTCCCCAGGCGACACTGAATCCGGTCAGGAAGGTCCTCAACTTATTCTTTCGGATGGTGCTGTAAATCTCCTGAAATTTATCAATGTCGACAAGCATGGTTCCAGCCTAAATTTATAATATTTATTTTAGGGAGCCCGTTTCAAAACGTTTCAGTGGATGTAAACCAAGACTGTTGGTAATTTAGCTTAAATTATCCAGGTTTCAGGTGTCAGTGTTCAGGTGTCAGGGAAAAATCACGCAAGACCTTAAACACACCCGCGGAGCGTAAACCTGACACCTGACACCTGATCTTTAAATCCCGATATTAAGGAATAAATGCAAGTCATGGGCTAGTCATGATTTAGAATAATGCCGTCCTTTAGTCTAATAATCCGGTTTGCCCGGGCGGCGATATCGTGTTCGTGGGTGACGATAACGATGGTTATTCCGGCTTGGTTGATTGTTTTGAGAAGATCCATTAACCCATAGGATGTATCGGTATCCAGTGCTCCGGTCGGTTCATCGGCCAGGATAACCTTGGGATCGGTTACCATCGCCCGTGCAATGGCCACCCGTTGTTGCTGGCCACCGGACAACTCACCCGGCAAGTGCTCGGCCCATTCGCGAATACCCATTTTATCAAGATATTCGAGGGCGATCTTATTTCGTTTTTTTCGGTGCAGGCCCTGATAATACAACGGCAGAGCCACATTCTCTACGGCGCTTTTAAAGGGAATAAGGTTGAAGGATTGAAACACAAAGCCTAAAACTTTATTTCTTAAAAAGGCCGCTTTGGTTTCGCTCATATTATATATCAGGGTATTACTCAATCGATATTCGCCGGAGTCATAATCGTCAAGTATCCCTATAATATTTAGCAATGTCGATTTCCCCGAGCCTGAAGAGCCCATAATGGCGACCGTTTCGCCTTTTTTAATATGCAGATCAATCCCTTTCAGTACGTGCAGGCGATTGCGGCCTGTCAGGTATGACTTGTGTAACCGGTTGATTTTGATCATGATGGAAGGTTCTTTCCCTGGGCCCATGATATCGATTGCGGCCCGTCTCTGTATCGATATACCCGTATTACCTTAAATCAGCATGCTAAATCATGCAAAGGATGTGTCAAGAAAAATATTACTCTTTTCAGGAGGTATCGTTTTTTGCTTGACACACCCTTTAATGGGTGACACGCCCTTTAATAG
>JAFDFH010000146.1 GCA_019309945.1 Deltaproteobacteria bacterium | reverse complement strand
TCAGCTGCACCGACTCTTCAGGAAGACCGCTTGCTCGAAGCCCGCCCTGGATAATGTCTGCAAGGGCCTGGTTGGAATGGAATGCTTCTGATCCCCCGCGGAGTATTACAGCATTGCCTGCTTTCAGACACAGGCAAGCCGCGTCAATTGTGACATTGGGTCTTGACTCGTAAATAATGCCAACCACTCCTAGCGGTATACGCATCCGTGATACTTGCAGACCATTGGGCCTTAGCCCGGAGTTGGTCATGGAACCAACAGGATCATCGAGTTGGGCAATCTCCCTGACCCCCTCTGCCATGGATTTAATCGTCGCATCCATTACCGTAAGCCGATCGATCATGGCATTCGACAGCTTCATCTCTTCAGCCCGGACGAGATCTTTCCGGTTTTCGGCTTGAATAAAAGAAGCATCTTTTTCAATCTGATCTGCAATTTTCAGCAGCACCTCGTTCTTTTTAACCGCAAGGCATTTAGCCATCGCCGTGGAAGCATCCCTTGCGGCTTTCGCCATCCCGGCAATCTTTGATTCCATGGACATTTTCTCTCCCCTAATCGTAATTGGCCGTCAACGATCGATCCATTAATCTTCGACGGTTATCGCCAAATTGTCCCTGTGGATCACTTCATCATAGGGTTTGAAACCCAGTCGCGCTTTAATCTGGTCTGACTTAATTCCCATGATTTTACGTATATCGGCGGCACCGTAATTTACCAGGCCGATCCCTAAAACCTTATCCGCATCTTTTTTAAATTCTACGGGTGCACCGACCCTAAAATCACCTTCAACATCGACAATGCCGCTCGGAAGAAGGCTCCTGCCCTTATTAAGGATTGCGCTGGCCGCACCCGCATCAATTCTGACGACTCCTTTGGGTTTCACGGTGAAGCCGATCCAGCATTTACGACTGGCGAGCCGTTCCTTTTTCGGAATAAAAAATGTTCCGTGTTCTTCCCCGGAAAAGAGCTTTAGCAGGATATTAGGCTTTCCACCCCTTGCAATTATCATGGGAATACCGGCAGCCGTAACTTTACGGGCAGCCGCTATTTTACTGCTCATTCCACCGGTTCCGAGAGCACCAGGAATATCGCTTGCAAATTTCTCAATTCTCTTTTCTATGGTGCCCACCACCGGAATCAGTTGAGCATCGGGGTTTTTTCGTGGATCCTTGGTGAAAAGGCCATTGATATCGGTAAGATTGATTAGAATATCTGCATCCATAAGGAGGGTAATCATTGCAGCGAGGTTGTCATTGTCTCCGAATTTAATTTCTTCTACGGATACCGTGTCGTTTTCATTGACGATCGGAACAACCCCCCAGGCAATCAGAGTGTAGAGGGTGTTGCGCGCATTCAAATATCGTTTGCGGTTTGAAAGCCCATCACTGGTTAGAAGAATTTGCGCAACTTTTTGTTTGTATCGTGCAAAGGCCTTTTCGTATTCCATGATAAGACCGGCCTGGCCGACGGCCGCAACTGCCTGTCGTTTTGGAATTTCATCCGGCCTTTTGGTAAGACCGATCTTTACAAGGCCTGAGGCCATTGCTCCCGAAGAAACCAGCACAACCTCCACCCCTCCCTCGATAAGATGACAGATCTGCCTGCTGATGGAGCGGATCGTCCTTAAATTTAAACCATCATCCTTCGTGAGAACCCCACTGCCCACTTTGACGACAACACGTTTGGCGGTCTTAAAGCAATTTTTTCTGCTCAAATTCATGAAAAGTGTCCAACAATGCAACGATTTTTGATTTTAAAACATCAACCCCTTTTCCTGTAACCGCAGAAATTGATAATATATCCATTTCCTTTGCGGCCGATTGAAATTTAGCGGCGGCTTTATCTGCTCCGGGCAAATCAAGTTTGTTCAAAACCACGACTTGAGGCTTTTCGGTAAGTTTTTTACTATAGGCCGCAAGTTCCGCACATATGGCGTAATAGGCTTGAAGGGGATCATTGACATCAATGGCCGCAACGTCGATAAGGTGGATCAGAACGTAGGTCCTTTCGATATGCTTCAGAAATCGGATACCCAGTCCGGCCCCTTTATGGGCCCCCTCAATCAGTCCCGGGATATCAGCGATCACCAAAGGTTCGTTAAAACCGGTTTGAATAACACCGAGGTTGGGTGTAAGCGTTGTGAAGGGGTATTCACCAATTTTGGGACGTGCTGAAGAAAGTACGCTGATAAGGGTGGATTTGCCGGCATTGGGAAGACCGATAATTCCGACATCTGCAATAAGTTTGAGTTCCAGCTTAAGGGGTATTGTTTGGCCGCCTTCACCGGGTTGGGAAAATCGCGGGGCACGGTTCGTTGATGTGACAAACCGTCTGTTACCCCGGCCCCCCCGGCCGCCTTGGGCAACAACAAAGGTTTCGTCGGATTCAACAAAATCCTTTAGGATTCGTCCGCTTTCAGCCTCTTTAACCAGAGTCCCTGGAGGAATTTCAATCGTCAGATTTTTTCCGTTTTTGCCGGTCTTTTGTTTACCCTGGCCGCTTTTGCCGTTTTGTGCTTTGAAATGTTTTTTAAATCGAAAATGGTAAAGGGTGCGTTTTTGCAAATTTATCGCTAAAATCACATCGCCGCCGTCACCCCCGTCTCCGCCGTCCGGTCCGCCTCGCGGTATGAACCTTTCACGCCTGAAACTGACACATCCACGCCCGCCGTCGCCGGACTGAACCGTAATGGTCGCTTCGTCAATGAATTTCACGCTGCATAAACGCTTACTTTTTTGCGCGAACGGCCCAATCTTTCAAAAGTAACAACACCGTGAATCTTTGCAAAGAGCGTATAATCCTTACCCATTCCCACGTTGTTACCGGGATGTATTTTGGTCCCCAGCTGCCGTATCAATATATTGCCGGCCTTGACGGGCTGCCCCCCAAAGCATTTTACACCCCGTCTTTGCCCATTGCTGTCACGGCCATTTTTTGAACTGCCGCCTGCTTTTTTATGTGCCATTATTAAAACTCCATAGCGTATTTACTTGAAGGAATTGATGAATTTGATGTTTCTAGGCTTCAATCCTGTCTATCTTGATTGCTGTATATTCCTGACGATGTCCCTGTTTGCGGCGATATCTTTTACGCCGTTTGTATTTGAATACAATAATCTTTTTTGCCTTCCCCTGTTCCACGATGTGGCCGTGAACCATTGCTTTTTCGAGAACCGGTTGGCCGATGCTTACATTTTCACCGTCTGAAAACATGAGGACCGTATCAAATATGACCGGGGCACCCACCTCCCCTGAAATCTTTTCAACGTTTAAAATCTCACCTTCCTGTACCTTATACTGCTTTCCGCCGGTAGTCATAACCGCGTACATAAACATGTTCCTCCTTCGAATTGCCCAGTGTTAAAATTTCATTCTAAAGCTTTAAAATATCCCTTAATTCGAATAGATTGTCAAGAAAAATTTAATTTTATCAGGTTTCGCTTCCATTACTTTAATTCGGTTTCCAGACCAACAATATCAACCCGGATAAATGGAAGGAACACCTCCACCGATCCTGTTTCATAAAAGGGCATGACCTTTTCATATGCATGTCCGGTTTTGTGACCAAGATCTTGGAAATGTTTCGTTGCGTGTGTGACCGGGCCCATAACTTGCGGTACTTTAAGCGTAACTACTCAGAGGCTGAAGGCTGAAGACTGTTAGGAAAAAGCGCATTTTAAAGCCATGTTTGATGCAAGAATCAGATATTTCCGCCAAAGTACGGCAATCGTGCTTTTCTGACCCCTTCAGCCTCTAATCTAAACAGCTTCAGCCTGACTACGTGAGTAGTTACCTTTAAGCTTGCACAAAAATTATGCATTTGATAGCTATTTCCCCCTTAATGTGCTTAAACATGATGATCGGTAATAGACTGATTATTGATCAGACTCCTTCGGCCATCCACATTATCGCAAAGCATAGAAGATATCATGCCATTTAAGGAAAAAAGAGTGATTGTTACGGGCGGTACCAGGGGATTGGGGAAGGCGATTGCGCTGTCTTTTGCCCGCCAGGGAGCCTGGGTTGCCTCTATTTATGCTTCCGACGACAAGAGTGCCCTTAACATGGAATCAGCGTTGAAAGGTTTTAGCGCAAGGTCTCTGATCGTTAAAGCAGATGTTGCTTTAAGGCATGATGTCCAGCGGATGTTCGAAAATATTTTGGGCCAGTGGGAACATGTGGATATTCTTGTTAACAATGCTGGAATTATTCGAGACAAGCTGCTCATGTTTCTAGGCGAGGAAGATTGGGATCTGGTGATCGGAGTCAACCTCAAAGGGACCTACCTGTGTTCCCGAGCCGTTATTAAAAGTATGATCGGACAACGATCCGGTCGTATTATTAACATCACCTCGCCCAGTGCACTGATGGGTCGGGAAGGACAAACCAATTATGCGGCATCAAAGGGGGGCATTATTTCATTTACCAAATCCCTTTCCAGGGAAATGGCCCGGCTGGGCATCACGGTCAACGCGGTTTGCCCGGGCCTTATTTCCACTCCAATGACAGACCGGTTTGATCCCGAAACAAAGCGCAGCTTTTTAAAAATGATTCCCATCGGTCGATTCGGTGAACCGGAGGAGGTCGCCGGAGCCGTTCTTTTTCTAGCTTCTCAAAAAGCGGGATATATTACCGGCCAGGTGCTGGCAGTGGATGGTGGTTTGACCTGAGATAACGCCATCATTCTCCGAGGTTTTATTTTATCGTGGCCTTGGGAATCAATAAAAAAATTGTGAGGAGTAGAATTGGATAATATTGTTCAAAGTTTAGAAGAATTGAGTGAATTTCTGAAAAAATTGATTCTTGACACCCTTCGCCTGGAAGATGTTGACGTCGATGAAATTGACAATGAGGCACCCTTATTCAAGGACGGGCTGGGACTTGATTCTATAGATGCCTTAGAACTCGTTGTGGCAATTGAAAAAAACTTCAATGTTATCATTGAAGATGAGGATGTGGGCAAAAGGGCTTTCGCCTCCATTAACACCCTGGCAAGGTTTATACAGGAAGAATATACCCGGACAGCCGCATAACCGGCGTGTTGAAAACCGTCGGAATTCAGGGGAACCATCCATGCAGTGGATAGCGACAGAGGAAACCGTCCGCTTTAATGAGGTGGACGAATGGGGCACGGCCTGGCACGGCCATTATCTGGCATGGTTCGAGGCAGGACGTTTGGCATTACTGCGTCAATTTGATTTAACGCCCAAGCAAATGGTGGCGTTGGGTTATATTGCACCGGTTATCCGTTTGGAGTGCGATTTCAAACATCCGGCCGCGTGTGGTGATTCAATCATTATCCAAACAACGGTGGTAAAACCGGAAATTGCTGCCTTAACTTTCAAGTTTGAGATTTACCTTAAAGAAGATAACACCCTCCTTGCCCGGGGAAACACGACCCAGGTCCTTTTAACGGTGAATAAAAAAATGATTTATCGCCTGAGCGGGGAACTCGAAAAACGCATAAACAAGCTGGTCGCTCACTGCCGCCAGAGTTGATTCTTGTCAGATAGCGAGACCTTTTAAATATCGTTCGAGTTTGTTTATGTTCCAGGAAAATGATCTTGCATCTCTTTTAAGCAGCATGAAAATCTGCGGTGTAATCCCAGCATATAACAGTGCGTCCACAATTGCACGTGTTGTGGAGCAAACGCAACGTCATATTGATCACGTTATTGTTATCGATGATGGCTCCACCGATAAAACCGCTCAACGAGCTGAGGATGCCGGGGCGCATGTTCTTAAGGTTTTAAACAACAAGGGCAAAGGAAATGCCCTTCGGATCGGCTTTCGTTATGCGCTGGCCAATAATTTCAACGCCATCATTACCCTCGATGCAGATTTACAGCATGATCCATCAGAAATACCAAAATTTATTCAACATTATCAGGTGAATAAATCGATCATGGTTATTGGCAACCGATTATGTCGCAGGGAAAATATTCCTCGAATTCGATATGTTCCCAACAAAATCGGGACCTACTGTTTCTCATGGTTAATCGATCAGCCCGTCAAAGATTCACAATGTGGATTCAGGCTTTATGACCGCAAGGTAATGAAAAATATTTTCATTTTGAACAATGGCTTTGAGGCGGAAAGCGATGTATTGCTTCGAGCGGGTAAACGGGGATACAAAATCAGCTTTATACCGATTAAACCGATTTATTTTTCGGACATCGGGCAACGGTCTTTCTACCGTCCGATATACGACACCTTTCGGATCTGCATCATATTTCTTAGAAACTTGTTCTGGAAAAACCGATGAATACATTTTCGTCTAAACGCGTCGCCGTAACGGGTCTTGGTATTATTAACGCCATTGGTGAATCCATCTCTCAATTTGGGGAAGCGCTCTTCAATGGAACCTGCGGAATCGGCCCCCTATCACTTTTTGATACCACCGGTTTTTCCTGTAAAATGGGCGCCCAGGTAAAAAAAAGAAACTTAGAAGCCCTTTTTAAGCCCCGGGAAGCCAAGCGAATTTCACGATGTGATCTACTGGGGCTTATTGCCACACGGGAGGCCCTATCCGATTCGGGTCTCAATCTGGAACAATGTGACAAAACCTCGATCGGTGTGGTAATGGGAGGCGGTGCGGGCGGAATGTATTCCTGGGAAAAATATCGACGGACGGCCTGGTCAGGAAAAACAAAACCGCTGGCATCCCTTCTGCTTCCCTTTGCAACCTGCACCTTAACCGACCTCATTGCCGGCTCTTACCGGTTGACAGGCTCACGGGCCACAATTTCCACGGCATGCTCTTCCAGTTCGACTTCAATCGGTTATGGTTTTGATTTAATTCGATCCGGTCAACAGAGCATGGTTGTTACCGGCGGCAGTGAAGCCCTTTCGGAATTGACCTTTGCGGGTTTCAACGCTTTAAGGGTCATGGATCCCGAGTATTGCCGTCCTTTTGATAAAAACCGGCAGGGACTCACCTTGGGCGAAGGGGCGGCGATCCTTGTTCTGGAAGATTATAAGCATGCTGAAACCCGGGGAGCGACGATTTATGCCGAAGTACTGGGCTATGCGATCAATTCAGATGCTTTCCATATGACTTCCCCGGATCCCGAAGCACAGGGTATGAGTCGTGTAATGGCAATGGCCCTGGAAAATGCGAATGTGCGGATGGATCAAGTGGACTACATCAATGCCCACGGAACGGCAACCCGGATAAACGATCAGATGGAGACCCGGGCCATCAAAAAGATCTTTGGTAAAAAGATGGCTGCGGATCTCGCCATTAGCTCAACCAAATCCATGGTCGGTCATTGTCTCGGGGCCGCAGGAGCAATAGAGGCCGTTGCAACAGTTCTTACCCTCTACCATCAGACGGTACCCCCAACGATCCATTTAGATTCACCGGATCCTGATTGCGATCTGGACTATGTTCCGAATCAGGCCAGAACCCGAACGATCCGGGTTGCTCTGAGCAATTCCTTTGCTTTTGGAGGAAATAATACTTCGCTTGTATTAAGGCGTGCACAGGTAAAATAAATGACAGACATCGCGATCACCGGAATTGGATTAATTACCCCGTTGGGTGTGGGTCGAGAAGCCTTTTGGGAAAATTGTAGGAAAGCAAAGACGGGCATAAAAAAAATCAAGTCCTTTGACACGGGTTCTTTCCGTTCGAATATTGCGGCCTGGATCGACAACTTTGAGCCCGACCAGTTTATGCCCTCCCGTTTTTACCGGCGCATGAGCCGGATTTCCAGGATGGCGGTCGGTGCCAGTGTAGAAGCTTTGGACGACAGCGGGTTGATTCCGAATACAACCGATAGCGAAAAAATTGCCATAGTTATGGGCACGGCCTATGGAAGCAGCTCGCATGTGGAGGATTTTTATGTCAGTCTTCTTAAAGACGGTCCACGAGGAGCCCAACCCTTCTTATTCCCGGAGACGGTCCCGAATGCGCCCGCAAGCCACGTCGCCATTTTTCATGGTATCACCGGCCCGAACAGCACCTTTTGCCAGAACGAAATTTCAGCGGAAAATGCCATTCTGTATGCCCGCAATCTCCTGTTACAAAAAGTCGTGGATGTTGCCCTGGCCGGGGGCGTAGATGAGCTGTCGGCCATGCAGTATTCCTGTTATGATGCCTTAGGCGCCCTCAATAAGATCCGGGTAAAAAATGGCGAACCCATAAAACCGGAACCCGGTGGCGGTCTCGTTCTTGGGGAAGGCGCCGGGATGCTGGTTATGGAGAGATTCGATTCTGCCATCAAGCGAGGCGCTAAAGTTTACGGAATATTAAGATCAGGAGTAATGGCAGGAGGTATTGCGGCCACGGGACATTATGAAGTCGAAGGCGAACAGATGGGCCGGGCGGTGTCATTGGCCATTAAGCAGGCAGCTATGCGGCCGAATGAAATTGATCAGATCAATGTTTCAGCGAACTTTTCCAGGGAACTCGATCCCATGGAGCAGCGTCAGCTAAGTAAAATTTTCTCCGGGTCTTCGCGCAATCTTGCCGTCACGCCGTTAAAATATCTTATCGGTGATTCCGGCGGCGCCGGCGCGATACGAGCGGCCGCGATCCTCCTCAGTCTCCACCATCAGACGCCCCTACCCACGGTAAAGATAGAATGTTTAAAGGGGGAACCTTACCATTCCATGGTTTGGGAGATATATTCAACAAAAAAAATCCGGGCCGTATTGATGACGACCTCGACCTTCGGCGGCGCAAGTACCAGCATGGTTTTCATTAAAAATTGATGAGGTAACCTTAATCTGAACCGATAAAAAACTTGCTGACGCAACCCTATGAAAGTTCTTCTCATTTCCCCCAATGTCGAATCCCTACCTGACCCGGTATTCCCTATCGGTCTGGCCCAAATCGCTGCAACCTTAAAAGTGAACCGAATCGAGTATGACGTTTTGGATCTATGTTTTATTCCAGACTATGAATCTGCTATTTCATCCGCTTTAGCCAGGGTCCAGCCAAACATTATCGGCCTGTCTTTGAGAAATGTCGACAATGTCAGTTATCCGAATTATACGTCTTATCTACCTTTTTATTATCAGGTGGTTCAAACGATCCGAAAACAGAGCCGGTGCCCCGTTATCATCGGCGGTAGCGGTTTCGCCCTGATGCCGGAAGCGATCATGGAATATCTGGGTGCTGATTTTGGAATTATTGGCGAAGGTGAGCTCGCCCTCGAGAAACTCATTCACCACATCAATAGGAAAAAGGACCTTTCTCTGTCGCCCGAACCAAAAATTTTTGATTCCTCCTCAGCGGTCATTGAAGATCTGAACACCTTGCCGATCCCGGACCGCTCGGGATTCGACAACAGGGCCTACTTAAAATGGGGTGGCATGGGCAATATACAAACGAAAAGGGGCTGTCCGTTCAAATGTATTTATTGCACCTACCCAATCATTGAAGGTCGAAAAACAAGACTGCGGAATCCCAAAATGATCGGTGATGAGATCGAAGCCATGCTGGCATACGGGATCAATAATCTCTTCTTGGTTGACAATACATTTAATTGCCCGTCTGAACATGCCCTGGCGATTTGCCGGGAAATTTCCGGTCGCAGGCTACCTATAAAATGGAGTTGCTACGCAAATCCCGCCTTTATTACCACCGAACTCATCGAATCAATGCTCGCCGCAGGCTGCTCCGGAGTGGAATTCGGGAGTGATGCCGCCAATGATACCATGCTGGTCAATCTGGGTAAAAACTTCACCGTCGACGACCTTAAAAAGGCTTCCGCCATCTGCCGGCAATCCGGCATGGCCTTCTGCCATTCGCTCCTCATCGGAGGGCCGGGAGAAACCATGGAAACAGTTCAGCAGACGCTCGACACCATCATGGAAATTTCCCCCACAGCCGCCATTTGTATGATCGGTATCCGCGTATTCCCAAAAACCAGATTGTCAATGATCGCCAGGCAAGAGGGGCTGACAGGCCCTGAAGAGGATTATTTGAATCCGGTTTTTTATCTTTCACCAGCCATCCAAGATAAGATCTTGCTGTTCATCGAGCAATTTTCAAAAGAACATCCCACCTGGATTTTTCCAGGCCTGAATATCAACATTAATATAGACCTGCAAAAAAAACTCCGACGGTTCGGTATTAAGGGCCCC
>JAFDFH010000524.1 GCA_019309945.1 Deltaproteobacteria bacterium | reverse complement strand
CCTGCAATGTATACGTAACAAAAGCTGATTGACACCAGCTAGCTTGGTCGTCATTATCTGCTTGATTTCTCTATTGATTTTAGAGAAAGGAGGCAGAAATGAACCAGGAAAGAAATTTTGTATCCCAACCCGAACCCGCCCCGGCCTTTCAAGCTCAAGGTAACCGGACAATTCCACCGAAAAAAGTTCTTCGCAGATTTGTCCGTTCAAAAATCCCCAAATTGACCGTTAGTCTACCGCTGTCTTTGATTCCCCAGAAACCGGAGAAGAAACCTATTGATTATGTTTTGACCCGATTAGCCAGTATGGATTTGCCCGGTAAGTCGTACGTGGAGGATTATCTGAGGCACCAATATCGGCGCAACTTCAAGCTCAATACCCTCAGGAGCAGTCTGGCAGGCTGTGAGATGTTTTTAAGCTTTCTAAAGAGTCAAGGCAAGACAGAGCTGGAGCAGATTACTGCGCAAGATTTGGAGGCTTTTGTAGAGCACGAACTCGACAGGTCAGTAACGATCGTGACGGTGAAAACACGGCTTTCTGTGGTCTACGCATTTCTACGTTTTTTGCATGATAGAGGTGTTGTTGAGGCTGATTTACTCGTAAGAAGGATAAGGCTACGGCTTCCGGATCCTTTACCCAAGGCAATCAACCCAGATGACGTAAGAACGCTATTGTCCGTACTGGATGATGCTCGGGACCGGGCCATGATCCTGGTGTTATTGAGAACGGGGATGAGGATCGGAGAACTTTTAAACACCCGTATCGGTGATGTGAACTTACCGGAACGAAAGATTGCAATCTGGGAGGCAGAAAAGAATTCGGTAGGGCGGGTGGTATGTATTAGTGATGATGCCGCAATCGCTCTTGAGGCTTGGTTTAGGAAGCGAGACTCCGAGAAGGTGTTTCTGCTTTATGCCATGGGCCGCTCCTCACTGACCTACCAGGGAGCTCGTGCGGTGTTTGTCAGGTATCTCAAAAAAGCCGGCTTGACCCACAAAGGATATACGCTTCATTGTCTTCGTCATACCTTTGCAAGCGAAGTGCTAAACGCTGGCATGCGACTTGAGGCCGTTCAGGTCCTTCTCGGCCACAGCAATGCCGAAGTGACGCGTCGCTACGCCAGACTTACAGATACGACCCGTGAAAAGGAATACTTCAAGGCCATGGAAATTATAGAGAGGGGGGAGATCGATGGAGATTACAGACTCGATAGTTAATTTTAGACGGTATTTAAAAAGGCGGAATCTGTCCGCTCACACCGTAAAGAATTACTTAAACAGCCTCACTCATTTTGTTGTTTGGGTCAAAGCGCCCATTGAGAACGTGTCACGGCAAGACATTGGAGCCTACATCGATCATCTTATGGACAAAGCCCTTAAGCCAGAGACCATCAATGCCCATCTAAACAGGATCAGGCAGTTTTATGGTTATCTTATCGAGCAGGAACAATTGGCTATAGTCAATCCTGTGAAAGGTGCCCCGAAAGTGCGTGTGCCCAAACCACTTCCAAAACATCTCCAAGACCGGCAGGCCCAGGCGTTTCTGGATGCTCACAAACGTCCTCGGGACCAGGCCATGTTTTTACTCATGCTCCGATGCGGCTTGCGTGTAGAGGAAGTCTCCAATCTTACGTTTGATGTTATCGAGTTTAGGCGAAGAAGGATTTGGGTTCAAGATGGCAAGGGAGGAAAAGACCGCATTGTCTATGTGAGTGACGATGCCATGAAGGCTCTCATAGAATATCTGAAGTTAAGGCCTGAAGTAAGGGCGCGGAAAGTATTTTTGGTAGAAAAGGGAACCTACAAAAACAAGCCCATATCGGTTCGTGGCATCCAAAAACGCATAGAGTATTATGCGAAGAAAACGAACATGAAAATCTCGTGCCATCATCTCAGGCATACGATGGCTACCCAGATGTTAAACGCGGATGCCGACCTGGAGACGATCCAAGATCTGTTGGGCCATAGTTCCATCAGAACGACCCAGCGATATAGCCGCATCTCCAACCTCAAGGTTCAACGTGATTACCACAAGGCCATGGAGGTAGTTATGCAACGAACTGGGCTGCCAGCCCATTTAACCCTTGACTGATATGTGAAAACATGCAATTTAACGTTATCTAACCATTTGATATCAATAGAGAAGAAAACTTTGTTACGTATACCTGCAAT
>JAFDFH010000145.1 GCA_019309945.1 Deltaproteobacteria bacterium | reverse complement strand
ATTTTTTTCAATACGGCCAAAACTTGCCGTTAAGGGCGCCTAACAGTGCCCCGCGCACGGGATCTAAAATGAGTGTGTCGCTTAGCACAAACAGGCTGCAATCAACAATTTATGCTGTTCGGGTCACTGTAAGCCGCCCTAAACGGCTTCAAACAGTTGCCCGCTTTGAAAAAAATGACCGGATGACTCCGCTGGTATGTTTAAACATAAGTTTTTGAGAAGTTACCGGAATGTTGCTTAGATGGTTGATACCATAAGAGCTTTTATCGCATTCGAGCTTCCGGAAAGAATTACTTCCCAGATCCGTGGAGTTCAGGAAAGTATCAAGGGGTATAAATTTAAAATTAAGTGGGTTCAACCGAAAAACATTCACTTGACCCTTAAGTTTTTAGGTAACATTCCCCCGTCTGATACGGAAAAGATTGGAGACGCAATCATTGCAGCGGTCAGAGAATTTAAGCCGATTTCACTTTCGGTAAAAGGTATTGGTGTTTTTCCGGATCTAAAACGGCCCCGCGTGTTATGGGTGGGAATCACAGGTGCTAAGAACGCTCTGACTGGTTTATATCAGACGCTTGAAGAGAATCTGGAAACCATTGGTTTCCCAAAGGATAGTAGACCTTTTAAAGGGCATCTGACTCTGGGGAGGATCAAAGGAAGGATTGATTCAAAAAGACTCGTTTATGCGATGGAAGAATTCATAGATTTTGAATCTGAAACATTTGAGGCCAATAAAATCATTTTATTCCAAAGTGAGCAAACACCTTCAGGCGTTGTTTACTTTAAACTGGCAAGTGTAAAGTTATGAACAGTTGTTTTCCAGCAGTCCGTTGTGTATTGCCATCCTAATTTCAGTTATTACATAGTGCCTGAACGAAAACTGCTATTTTCCCCAATTTCGGCGTCAGGCTCAGATTTTAATCCTCAAAATACGCTAATGTATTCCTGCGGTTAAAATCTTGGCCTTCCTTGAACTTGGAAAAACGATCTAGTTTTCGTTCGGGCACTAAATAATATATTTTGCGCCCCTTATCGCGAAAAATGGACGAAAGGGCATCCGAAGCTTTTATAAAGGAGTAGAACAACTCTGATATATTCAGGAGGATATCATGAACATTTCACCGGATAAAGAAAAGGCGATTGAAACCGCCATGGGCCAAATCGAACGCCAGTTCGGCAAGGGGTCGATCATGAAGCTAGGCAGCAAGGTGATTCTCGATGTTCCTGTTATACCTACCGGTTCGCTCGCGCTGGACAAGGCCTTAGGCGTTGGCGGGCTTCCCCGGGGCAGGGTGATTGAGATTTTTGGACCGGAATCATCCGGTAAAACGACACTTGCCCTTCATGCGGTTGCAGGGGCTCAAAAACAGGGGGGTATTGCAGCCTTTGTTGACGCCGAGCACGCCCTTGACACGGTTTACGCAAAAAAGCTCGGGGTAAACTGTGACGAGCTTCTGGTCGCGCAACCAGATACCGGCGAACAAGCCCTTGAAATTACGGATATGCTGGTGCGAAGTGGAGCCATAGACGTCTTGGTTATTGATTCCGTGGCAGCACTTGTACCCAAGGCTGAAATTGAAGGTGAAATGGGGGATACACATATGGGGCTTCAGGCCAGGCTGATGTCCCAGGCCCTGAGAAAGCTGACGGGCACCATCAGTAAAACCATGACCGCGGTTATTTTCATTAACCAGATTCGAATGAAAATCGGCGTTGTGTTCGGAAACCCGGAGACAACGACCGGCGGGAATGCGTTAAAATTTTATTCTTCTGTGAGACTCGATATCCGGCGTATCGGATCCATCAAAGAAGGTCAGGAAGTTGTTGGAAACCGAACCAGGGTACGCGTGGTTAAAAACAAAATTGCACCACCATTTAAAGAGGCTGAATTTGACATCATGTACGGGGAAGGAATATCATGTACGGGCGATCTTTTGGATATGGGAGCAGAGACAAACATCATTGACAAAAGTGGTTCCTGGTATTCGTATGGTGGGGAGCGCATCGGTCAGGGCCGTGAAAATGTAAAGAAATTTTTAAAGGAAAACCCGGATATTTACAATGACCTGTTTATCAAAACCAAAGATGCATTGGAACTTTCCGGAAGGCAGGAAGAAAGTGTTCAAATTGATGATTGAAGATTTTTAGGTGCATTTTGCATTTAAAAATCTCAAATTCTTAACTGTCAATTGTTGGAGTGATTAATGACGGGCAACGATATACGCAAACAATTTCTAGAATATTTTCATAAACACAACCACCAGATCGTAAGGAGTTCATCCCTTGTTCCACAGGATGATCCCACATTGCTATTTGTAAATGCAGGAATGGTACAATTCAAAAGAACCTTTCTGGGAGAGGAAAAAAGGAATTATTTAAGAGCGACCACATCACAGAAATGTGTGCGAGCCGGAGGAAAACATAACGACCTGGAGAATGTGGGCTATACGGCAAGACATCACACATTTTTTGAGATGCTGGGCAATTTTTTTTTTGTTTTTTATTTTAAGGAAAAAGCGCTTGAATATTCATGGGATCTTTTGACAAACGGTTATGGACTTCCGACTGACAAACTCTGGGTTTCGGTCTACCTTGATGACGACCAAACATATGATCTTTGGCACCAGAAGATCGGAGTACCGGAAAGTCGGATTGTTCGCTTTGGTGAAAAGGACAATTTTTGGTCAATGGGTGAAACCGGACCTTGCGGGCCGTGTTCTGAAATTCTCATCGACCGGGGCGAAGAATTTGCTTGCAATCGACCGGATTGCAGGGTCGGATGTGAATGTGATCGCTATCTCGAAATATGGAACCTGGTATTTATGCAATTCAACCGTGATGCTTCCGGGAAAATGATACCTCTTCCAAAGCCGAGTATCGACACCGGGATGGGCCTTGAACGCATCGCTGCTTTAATCCAGAAGGTACCCTCAAATTATGATACTGATCTTATCATGCCGATCATCCAAAAGGTCGAAAACCTTTCAGAGAAGCAGTTAGGGCATTCTTCGGAAGCTGATATCGCCATGAAAGTCATCGCTGACCACAGCAGGGCTGCTGCATTCCTTATCGGAGACGGAATACTCCCCTCAAATGAGGGAAGAGGATATGTATTGCGCCGGATCATGCGCAGGGCGATTCGCTACGGCAGGAATATCGGTCTGACAAGTCCATTTCTGCATAAAACAGCGGGCGTGGTGTTTGACATTATGCAACCGGCCTATCCCGAGCTATCAGAATCAGCGGCTTTCATCACAAATGTGATCAAGAACGAGGAGGTCCGATTTTTTGAAACTCTGGATAATGGCCTTAAACTTTTAAACGAAACCCTTGCGAACACCAGAGCAAAAGGCCAGAATACGGTGCCGGGTGATGTAATCTTTAAACTCTACGACACCTTCGGGTTTCCAGTGGATATTGTCAGGGATGTGGTACGAGATGAAAAAATGAGCCTTGACATTGAAGGGTTTGACGAGGCCATGGATAAGCAACGTGCCCAATCCAGGTCTGTTACCACCTTTTCAAAGATAGGCGAGGCCTACAAAAACCTCTCGGCTATGGGAATCCGCCCCGAGTTTGTAGGCTATGAACATCTGACGGTTGAATCAAAGGTTCTGGTTCTGGTGGAAGGGGATAAAGAAGTAAACGCAGCGGATGCCGGCACTGCCGTTGAGGTTGTAACAGAAGTGACCCCTTTCTATGGAGAAGCCGGAGGACAGGCAGGCGATACCGGGAAAATAACCGGACAGAATTTTGAAATGGATGTATTGGACACGATTAAGGACCCGACGGGGCAAGTCATTCATAAAGGTAAAATGATTTCAGGAAGAATAAAAAAAGGAGATCTAGTAACCCTAAGTGTTGACAAGGCCCAACGTGATGCAACGGCCCTGAGCCATACGGCGACCCATATACTCCACTCGATCTTACGCCAGGTTCTTGGCGATCATGTTAAGCAATCCGGTTCACTGGTGGCGCCGGGAAGACTTCGTTTCGATTTTACTCATTTTTCTCAGGTTGAGGCGAGCGATCAATACAAAATTGAGACCTTGGTGAACGAACGGATACGTGCGAATATCCCTGTTCAAGTTGAGGAGATGGATGCCGAAGAGGCGTTTAAAACAGGTGCTACCGCGCTTTTTGAAGAGAAATATGGTGACCGGGTCCGGGTCATCTCGCTTTCCGATTTTAGCAAAGAGCTTTGTGGCGGAACGCATACGGCGCGTACCGGTAACATCGGACTTTTTAAAATTATCGGAGAGTCGGGTGTGGCATCGGGAATCCGGAGAATAGAGGCATTGGTGGGGGAGGCGGCTCTGGCCGATACCTTACAAACTTCGAAGATCGTGCGTGCGATTGCCCGTTTGGTCAAAGCAAAGCCGGAGCTTGTTCCGCGACGGATTGAAAATCTACTGAGCAACCAGAAATCCCTTGAAAAAGAGCTGGAACAGCTAAAGGCAAAGATTGCCTCAGAATCCGCTGATGAATCTGAAGATGCCATTCGGTTGGTGAAAGATATTAAAGTGCTTGTCAAAAAGGTTTCAGTTGACACACCAACAGCTTTAAGAGACCTTGCCGATCGGTTCAAGGAGAAAATAAAATCAGGAGTCGTGGTCCTTGGATGTGTTGCAGGATTGAAAGTACTTCTTATCGTGGTGGTGACAAAGGATCTCACGGATCGTTTGCATGCGGGGAATATTGTAAAACAGATTGCAGCAGTGGTCGGTGGTGGTGGTGGTGGGAGGCCTGACATGGCACAGGCCGGGGGAACAAAGCCCGAGAACCTGGACCAGGCGCTCGAAAAAGTCTATGAAGTCATGGAGAAAAGCTAAAAGTCCAGCCACTAAGGCACGAAGAAAGAATAATAAATATATCCTTTGTGACTTAGTGTCTTGGTGGCAAATTTTTTTGGTTTTGGCTTGTCCGGGTTAGGGATTTCTGCCGAAAGTTTCATTAAAATATATTAACGACTCTTTTGGCGGGAGGGAGATTTTGGTCCTTACGGCATCTGCAAGATCGGCTGCAGAATCTTCATCGAGCCACCAGTACCAATACGCGCTCCTTTCATCTCCATATTTGGACAATATGGTATCCGGCATCCCGAACTTGTTCCAGTAAAGTAGCCGAGTGTAGTTGATATTCCACAGTAACACATAGGGGAAGGCCTCATAAGCGATTTGGTCGATTTCGCGAATTATTTGATTCCGTTTTTGGATATCAAAAATCGTTTTTTGCACTTCGATCAGATCATCCACTTTTTTGTTTTTAAAACCGGTAAGATTGCTTCCGCCTTTGCGATCCGCTTCTTTAGATGACCACATGCCTTCCGGGTCTTTAAAAACGCCTTGACTCCAGGCCGCCCACGTCATCTGGAAATTGAACTCATCCATATCCCTGGCCCAGGCCGCCCAGTCCTTTTTATCGATGACAAGCTCAATTCCGACATCCTTGAGATCTTCGGCATAAATGGCTAAAAATTTTTCGGCTGAAGCACTGCGGGTTAAAAATTTAAAAGAAAATATTGTTCCATTTTTTTCTAAAAAACCGGTTTTTGAATTTGCGATCCATCCGGCCTGCTTCAGCAGTCCCCGGGCTTTTTCTTTATCAATTTCGATGATTGGGTTGGGACATGGATGATTTTGGTCATAAAGATTTTCAAAATAAGACCTGTGGAGAAAATATTGATTATACATCAATGTGCGGTTCATCTTCCTTCGATCAATAAGCAATGCCATGGCCCTACGAACCCTCAGATTGTTAAAGGGCGCCTTTCTCATGTTCATGGCAAATCCTTGGAAACCGATGGGGTTATGATTAATGATCTTCTGTTTCACAATCCAGTTCTTCCTGAACTTCGCTCCTTTTGTTTCATTGACCCAGAGACGGGCCGTGTATATGGGATAAAGATCGATCAGGCCCTTTTTAAATGCCTCGAATGCATTTTCCCGTTCTGAATAAAACCTGAATTTTATGGTTTGAAAATTGCCTGTTCCCTGCGATCTTCTGTCATTTCGCATCCACCAATCTTCGCGTCTTTCCAAAGTCACGAAAACGCCTTCGTTGATTTCTCCAATTCGATAAGGACCGGAGATGACCGGGAAGGAAAAATTGATTTTGTTGAAATCCTTGCCTTCAAATACGTGCCTGGGGAGAATATGAAATCCGCCGGCGGCCCCCTGGTTTTTCCAGTGAACATCTTTGGCAGTAAAGCGAATGGTAAAGTTGTCGATGAGTTCGGGGGCTTCAAAACGTTCCATGTACCGTGCGTTTTGGTCGATGTAAAAGGTAATTGTTTTTTTATCTTCTGTTAACGACCATTTTTCGGCGAGAGCCGGTTCGTATTCCAACGTAACAGGATCCATAGACAGGAGTGTTTCGTACATCGCACCAAAAATTTCTGCAGACAGGACATTATTGTCCAGGTAGTAGTTAAGGCTTTTCGGGTACTGGCCTGCAAAGGTGGAAATTTCATCCCCTGTCACAGCATCGGTGCTTGCCAGTGGATTCGGTTTATCCGACCAGTTTTTTTTGGGGAAAAACTCCTCCGCACCGGCTGTTGCGGCTGAAAATAGTATCAGAAGGAAAATAATTTTTTTCATTTCCATCTCCACGAGACCTTTTTAAAATGCCCCTTTTTGCCCAATTTCTGTGTTAGGCTCAAATTTTAATCCTCAATATGTTCCGTAAGGCCCGCTGCGCCATCCGATAATTTTTTTCAATACGGCCAAAACTTGCAGTTAAGGGCGCCTAACAGTGACCCGCGCAAGGGATCTAAAATGAGTGTGTCGCTTAGCACAAACAGGGTACAATCAACAATTTATGCTGTTCGGGTCACTGTAAGCCGCCCTAAACTGCTTCAAACAGTTGCCCGCTTTGAAAAAAATTACCGGATGACTCCGCTGGTAGGTTTAACCATAAATTTTTGAGAAGTTACTTTCGCCATCCTTGAACTTGAACAAAAATGAGCGTTTTTCAAAGGTCTCTCATCGGAAGCAACGTGTTGATGGATATGGAACCTAATTTCCTTTCAACACATCTGCCATGGTGAAGACCGTTCCCATTGTGCTTGCATTTACTTTTTTGGACAGATACAAGATTGCGTCAAGGGTTCCTTTTGCGTACACATCGCGGCCGTTAACATTGTGTGTGAATTCAAAACGGACGGTTTTGTCGTTCGAGACCAGTGTATAGGTATGCCAGCCGTGTCCGCCAAGATATTCCTGGGGTATCCCCCAGCGGGTCTTTTGTACTTCTATATCGCGTTCCTTCAAAATATCCTGCTCGGGAAAGTTGATCCCCATTTTATTAAAATAAGCGACCATGGCCTTGGCGGTTCCGCTGGTATCCGCTTTTCCCTTCTGATGGCTTTCCTTGATTTCAAGCGTATATCCTTCAAAAAGACCTGGAAAAGTGTTTGAAGCATATTCCATCATGGCTTGAAAACCAACGATTTGTTTGGCCATATTGGGTGCGATTACCGCAGGAATGGAAGAGGCTGAAACGGTATCCAGGAGGCGTTTCCGGTCGCCTCCGGTTGTTCCCATCACAAAAGGAAGGCCAATCCTGCAGTAAAATTCAGCATTTCCATTAACGGCCGAAGGATGCGTATAATCCACGCTGACAAAAAAACCTTCTTTTTGCTTTATTTCGGTAATAGCCTGATCACGAGCTGCAGGCTTAATCAGCATGATCTTAGCAGAATCGATAAAATATTCCGTATCCGCAATCTCAGGCCCTGTCAACGAATGGTGGATGAGTTCAAACCGCTCGTCTTGCAGTGTTTGTTTGGCTACATTCACTGCCATATTGCCGGGCATGCCGTTTACCATAACTTTTATTGAGCCCATTTTGACCTCCTTACGGTTATTTTTTTGAAATTTTTTCTACTATCCTTTTTAGTTTTGGGAATTCTGCGCCTTTAAGCGTAAAAAGATTGTGTTTCAAGGTTGCTAAAGCAGCCGGAATGAATTTCTCAAAGTAGGTTTTTCCCTTGGTTCGGCTCAAATATCCAAATGCGCCCAGAATCTGTAAATTTCTGGTGATGCTACAAAATTTAAAACAGGTACTGAAGTTATTTTTTCTAAAACGGATAAGCGGTGAAAGTCTGTCAATACAGTAATTCAGCAACTGAACCTGTAAAGGCAAAGGGAGTGCAACGTAGGGATCAATAAGCAGCGATGCAAGATCATATTGAATCGGTCCGATGCGTCCTCCTTGAAAATCAATAAAATAAAAGCTCTTATTTTTAACCATGATATTTCGGGACTGCATATCCCTGTGCATGAATCCAGTCACTGAAAATTCAAGGGCCTTGTCTGCAAGAGATATGAATTCATTTCTGAGATCTTCAAAGTTTGGATCCAAACCCAGATATCCCCGTAAAAAGGAATCAACGAAGTAGCGGCATTCCTTTTCAATTATAAGATTTCTGTCATAGCAGGCGGTTTGATACGTCCAGGATGGATCAAATCCCTTTGCGGCCGAAATTGACATTTCTACAAGAAGATCAATAACAGACTGATAATAAAGAATTAATTGTGATGAGCATCTGGTTTTTTGAACGATTTCCTGAAGGTTAAGATCCCCTAAATCTTCCATGAAGACCCAGCCTGAAAATGTGTCGTAGAGATAGATTTCAGGCACAGGTATTCCTTTATCATGCAGGTGGCGGCCAATGGTCACAAACGCGTCGATTTCAGATGCCGCGCTTTGTGTTTTTATGCCGTGATCGACCATCACAAGATTCCGATTGGCAACAACCTTTTTCCTCGCATCCGGTGAATTCACCCCGATACCCTCTCCTGATCCGGATTCTGCGGTCAACCGATACCAAATCCGGTCTGATCCATCGCCTTTGAGACACACACGTTTAATGTTATTAACGCCATCGTCTGACCCAGCTTTTTTGAAAGCCTCAGGGGCCATTGTTTCATAAACGGCTTCTTTATATCTTTCCGGTGTTCCGATATCTTTCCAGTCATTATTCTTTGAATAATATACCTTTATTTTTCTACCCGCCAACATCAACTTTCTATACGCATCGATGATGCTGGAAAAAGTGTTTTCCGGTATGAAACTTAGAACCTCCGGGTCCAGGACCTGAATTCCGGTGAAGGTGAGCGTTTTTTCTTCTCCCAAACTTGCTTTGATTACTTGACCATGAAAGTCAATGATAAAATTGTCTTTACTGACCGATACGGTATTGATTTTCGGATCATCATGGAGAACCATAGTGACCGGGTAAGGATGATTCAAGTGGTAAGTGTAAACCTTTTCCAGGTCGATATCCGATATAATGTCGCTGTTTATAACCAGAAAAGGATTGTCATCCCAAAAGTCCACGACATTTTTTATGGCACCACCGGTACCGAGTAAGATCGGTTCATAGCGGGTAACCACCGGAATCGTATATTGCTGCTCGGCTAAAAAGGAATCTATCTTTTGCTGGAGATGATGGGTGTTAATGATAATTGATTTGCAGCCGGCCTGTTGCAGGCTGTGTATAATGATGTCAAGAATTGGACGTCCGGCCATGGGAAATAATGCTTTGGGTGTATTTTGGGTAAAAGGAAGGAGACGTGTGCCGAGTCCGGCGGTGAGGATCATCGCTTTCATGGTGTTATTAATATAGTCTCGTTTCGTGCCCCTTGATTATACCTGCAGAATATTTAAGTATTTTTGTATGGCATCGCCGTAGAATTCAATCTTCTCGGTATGCCCTGACCCCTTTACGCCCTGCTTGGTGAAAAAATCAAGAGCATTATTATAGGTGACTTTTGAAAGTGCTTCTTTTAGTTCGATTTCTTTTTGCTTATACATGTGGTTCCCCATTGACTGTATTTTTTTCAGGCGCTCTTTAGAGTCCATTGAATTTTGTGGATAGCGTTTTAAATGATTTAAAACGATCCAGTAAGATTCAAAATAGGTTTTTAGAAATCTCGAATAAAATTTTAATTTTCTAAAACCTTCCGAGGTGAGGTTATAGGTGTCCGGCAGGGTTGGATGGGGCATCAGGATGGCCTCGTCAATAAAAGCCTTGATGCTTTTGCGTACCAAGTATTCCGGCGTCCGGTCCGCATTGTATGCAAATTCGTTATTAAAGAATTCCTGAAAAAAAGAGTATCCGGAATGGAGCTCAACAGCGGAAAGCTGAAATGCGTCTTTTTCAAGGATTGCAAGTGCTGTAAATGCCGCTGGAATAAAAAAGGAAATACAATTGTTTTTATAGTATTCGAGCAACGGTCGCTTGCTCACATTGACCGTAAATTGTTTATCCGAAGATTGGCCATCTTTGTCTGTTGAAAGGCGTTCAATAAACTTTCTTTGAGCATAAGAATCGAGAACTTGATCGACAGCACGCACATGGTCAATCACAAGCGTATCAGTCATTTTAGCCTCTTGTGAAAACAGGTATGCCATGTACGTTTCAATGTGATTCATCAGATGATCATAAGAAAACCTTTTTTTGGCACAATTCAGAATAGCACTTGCAACCAGAGCATGCGGCGTAATCACCGAGACACCATCAATAGCATTTAAGATCCGGTTTCCCAGTCTACGGCAGAATGAGTTCAGTTCTTTTGAGGTCATATCCTGAATGGTCATATCATATTGCACTAAAAGTTCATTCAGGGATATCGGCTCATGGAACTGGATATAAATTCTTCCATATCTTTTTTTAAGCAATTTTCTTGCCTTGATCACCTGGAGAAGGCTTTCGGGTTTCTTTTGTCCTCCCTCGATTTCATTCATGTAAGAACTTTCTTCCAGAACCCGGTCATAACCGATAAAAACGGGTGCAAATATCATGTCTTCACAGGCACCGTTTTTATAGGCATTCAGCAGGATGGAAAGCAAACCCAGTTTGGGAGTGAGCAGTTTGCCGGTTCGACTTCGACCGCCTTCAATAAAAAATTCAACATTGAAGCTTTCTTCAAGAAGCTTATGAATATATTCTGCAAAAACTTTGGCATAAAGCACCGCACCCTTAAAAGTTCGTCGAATAAAAAAAGCGCCTCCTCCTCTAAACATGGAGCCCACGGGCCAGAAAGAAAGGTTTTTGCCTGCGGCGACATGGGGGCAGGGCATATTATTATGATACATAATGTATGATAATATCAGGTAATCGATATGACTTTTATGACAGGGAAGAAATATAATCGGCCCTTTTTTGGCCATGCTTTTAATTCTATTGAGTGTTTCCGTATTGACGGTGACACCCTCATACATGAGATTGATCATCCACCTGACGATCACTTCAACGAATTTTATAATGGCCATACTGTAGTTAGCGGCAATTTCTTCAAGATATGAATCCGCCTCTTTGTATATCGCTTGAATCGGTATTGCACGCTTCTTGGAATGCTGATTCATGAAGTTTTGAAGGCGATCATTGGTCAAGATGCTTTCTTTCAGCTCTTCCCTCAATTTCAATACCGGTCCCGTAATGCTCTGGCGATGACGATTTATTTGAAGTAAAAGGTTACGCCTCAGAATAAGTGACTGATGTTCAATGGACGATCGATTTTTGCATTTCAATAAGATACCGAATCGGATCTGTCTCGGCTTTGACAAACCATCGATAAAAACCTCGTTTTTCAACCAGGGACAAAAAGCCTGCCCGTCCGTTCAGCAATTCTTGCCGGATATATCCACTTTTGTAAGGATCCGGAAAAGTGCGGTTGTGAAATAAGTAATCTGAAAACGCTAAAAACACTTTAAAAAGGCGTGACACCGGCTGCCAGAAAAAAATCCTGTAATCAAAGCCGATTTCAGGAACGGGGAGGCCTTCCTGTTTGTACCGTGTGTAATAGAAGAGGTAGTCAAAATAGCTTTTAAATTTTATAACATATATGATAATGGCGTCTTTGGGGATATTCTCAATAATGGCGGTTTGGGTCTTGTCACATTTTATTCCGGAAAAAAAGAGTTTAAGCATCCCGGATGATAACCAGCCGATAGGGGTGGGTAGATAGCTAAGATAATGGTTGTGGGTGCCCTCCAGAACCGTATCGATCCAACCTCTGATTTTCTTTTTGAAATTATTCAGGCTCAGTCGTGTGGGTTTTGACATTGTATGAATCCGTCATTTGTGATATGAAATATTAATATTTAAATGAGGCAATTGCCAAACATTCCTTTTTACCTATTCCCTGTGTCAGGATTAAATTTTAATCCTCGAAATAGAGGTTGTAGGATTTTCGAGACGTTAAATTACCCCAAATTTAGAAAAATAACAAAATAGGATTTTATTTGCAATAATTTATTTGGCATCCATAAGCTAAAAAAAAGCAAATGAATTTAATAGATTATATCTTATATCCTTTCATTGGACGGATAAAGATCCAGGCGGGTAAAATTAAGCTTGCGTTAAAAAATTTGATATGCTATTTTCCAAAAACTTGTTTAGCCTGATACTTATCAAATGTATCTACTTGATATTCTTTATAATTTCTTTTACTCCCGTACCAGCTGAACATCGGTTTTGGTTTAGTTTAGGGGGCACACTTCAAGCAAAACATATTTACGGAGAATGCATATAAACATTCTATGGGTTTTTGGGTGATTAAATAATCAAAGAATTTATTCTAGTTAAAGGAGGATGATGTTTTATGAAAACGTTAATTGGAGGGGCGGTAGCGGCTGTATTGGGTCTCATTGGTCTTTCAGTGTGGTTTAAACCTTTTTTAATGGTCTTAACCGGTACGATTCCATTGATGCTTCTGCTTGGAGGCGGTTTGGCCATTTATTTAGGCTTTGATGAACTCAAAGATTCCTGGAAAAAAGAAGATACAACATTTGACACTCCAGTTGAAACGGAGGATGTTGACAAGTACAAAGATGAAATTGGCGACCTGAAAAAAGAAATTGAGTCCTTAAAGTCGGAAAAAACATAGGGCTTTACGTGGATTGAAAGGCGGCGGACCGGAAACATCGTGGTAAGGCATACGATAAGGTTTTGCAAGCGCTTTTACTTTTGAAGAAAAAATAAGAGCCTCGACCATAAATTCGAGGCTCTTGCTCTTTTTAGAGACCTTTGCAAAACGCCCCTTTTGGTCCAATTTCTGTGTCAGGCTCAAATTTTAATCCTCAAAATACTCAATGTATTCCTGCGGTTAATCCTCCTTAGGCGGATCGCCTTCCTTGAACTTGAACAAAAATGAGCATTTTTAAAAGGTCTCTTTTAGGATGCCATTTAAGATCTGTAATCCGCATTGATTTTAACATAATCCAGGGAAAAATCGCAGGTAAAAACGGATTCATAGCCGGTACCCATTTTCAAATCAATTGATATGGTAAACTCCTGGCTTTTAAGAACTTTTGTGGCCTGTTCTTCAGCCGCATCGCCGCATCCCATCCCATTTTTTACCATCAATACGTCATCAAAATAGACGTCGATTTTAGCCGGGTCTATCGATACGCCCGCTCTTCCCGTAGCCCCGAGAATCCTTCCCCAATTGGCATCTTCGCCAAAGAAGGCGGTCTTTACGAGGTTTGAATTCGCCACTGTTTGGGCTATTTTGTATGCATCTTTACGGGTTAATGCACCCTTTACGGCGATTTCGACAAGTTTTGTTGCTCCTTCTCCATCTTTCACCACTTGTTTGGCAAGGTTGCGCAAAACTCCATCAAGCACCTCCTGAAAGGTGTTTATTTGCTCCGCACGTTCCAATGTCACTTCGGACCTTCCGTTGGCCATAATCAGGACCATGTCGTTGGTGCTGGTATCCCCGTCAACGGTGATCCTGTTAAAAGATCGTTCCGTTGCGGTAAAAAGAGCATCTTTTAGCAACGTCTGGCCGACATCGACATCTGTACAAACAAAACAAAGCATCGTTGCCATGTCCGGGCATATCATTCCGGATCCTTTGGCAATACCGGTTACGGTAAAAGTTTTATCTTTTAAACGTCCCTTACGGGAGAACACCTTTGGAAAAGTATCGGTTGTCATTATGGCCCTGGCACAATCACGAACGCCTTCCGGCAAGAGGGATTTGACAAGTTCGGGGATTGCGGCTTCAATCTTCTCAATGGGCAGCGGTTGACCAATGACGCCTGTTGAGGATACGAATACAAGATCCTCTGAAATATCGAGTTTTGATGCAGCCAACCTTGCCATTGATTTTGCATCAGTCAATCCCCGGTTGCCTGTACAACAGTTGGCATTGCCGCTATTGACAATGATCGCCTGGCAAACGCCCGATTTAATCCGCTCTTTATTCAAAAGGACAGGGGCCGCCTGAACAATATTTTTCGTGAATACACCCGCAACTTTTGCCGGAGCTTCCGAATAAATAAGGCCAAGATCCTTTTCACCATTTTTTTTAATTCCCGCGATAACCCCTGCCGCCTTAAACCCTGGACACATTGCTTTTTCCATAAAGTTATTCCTGAGAGCCAATTTCAAATATATTTTGGTAACCGTTCACAGGTTCAGGGTTCAACGTTCAGGGTTAGGGACAAGGACAAAATTGAAGACCCGAAGTCCTCGTAAAAAATGCTGGTTTTGCCGCATAATTGCTAATGCGCC